>JBIINW010000052.1:0-15138 GCA_044337245.1 Sediminibacterium sp.
AGCCCTTCCCCATCGGGATTCGCATGAAAATTTGATAAGATGGTTTGAAATGCATTGTACAAAACCAGCTTTTTGCTGCCTATCTGTTCGGCCAACCCGGCGGCATACACAGCCGCATTTTGGGAAGTAGGAGAAAAATCCACCGGAACTAAAATATTTTGCATAATAAATATTTTAAACAACCCCGTATTTGCCCACAACTTACTCGTGAATAGCCAATACCGGAATGCTACTATGAAATACCAAACGGGTCGTGTGGCTGGTGGTAAACAAACTAGTAAAAAACCCATGGTTTTTGGGAAGAATAATTACCATATCTGCCTCGTGTTTTTTAATAAATTCATTAACACCCTCTGTAAAACTGGAATGATGCACCACATGATAGGTAGGCTTATGATCTTTTAGTAATACGATTTCCTGCAATTCCTTTTTAATAGAAGCGTCTTTTTCAATATGCAACACCATTAATTCGGCGTGGGTCTGATCTAAAAACCAATGAATATTATTGATAGGCACATTCTCATCTGTATGAGCATAGTCGGTTAGTAAAACTATTTTTTGGGGTGGCTTAAATGTTACCTCTGTAGGAACAATAATTACAGGAACCGTGGAGTGACGGGCTACTGAAACCGTATTACTGCCAATTAACTTTTCCGAAAGGGCTCCTCCCCCCGTTATCCCCATCACTACCAACTTACTATTCGTTAACTTACAAACCTCATCTACCCCATTAATTAACAATGAATATTCATTGTATGTTTCTAAAAAACAACCCGAAGGACAAGCTCCCTCCAGTTTTTCTCTAAACCTTAGTAAGGCTGCTGTACTGTCTTTTTTCAGCTGAACCTCATCAAACAATTGAACAGCTGCTACCGGAGAATCAACCGTAAGCGGTGCCTGATAAGCATGGTATAAAATTACTTTCTGCGCATGCATTTGTGCGGCCAGCTTTAATGCGTATTGGGCTGCACGATAACTGGTTTCGGAGAAATCAACAGGCACAAGTATATTTTGCATAACAAATTATTTGTTCAAAAATAGTACCTGCACACATCCAAAAAAATGATATTCATCATCTTTCAGGTTAATGCCCTTTTACCAAACTATTGAATATATTCAATAATACCGGCAATCCCCTGACCGCCGCCTACACAGGCGCTTACCATGCCGTATTTCTTGTTCAGGCGCTTCATATCCTGTAATAACTGAATAGTTAGCTTACAGCCTGTGCATCCCAGAGGATGACCTAATGCAATGGCACCACCATTTATGTTGATGATTTCGGGATTCAAATCCAGTTTTCTGATAACCGCGAGTGCCTGAGCAGCAAATGCTTCATTCAGCTCCAACAAATCAATTTGGTCCATCGTCATACCAGCCTGCTTTAATACCTTGGGAATTGCCGCAATCGGTCCAATACCCATAATCCGAGGTGGCACACCGGCAGAAGCACAATTCACCAGGCGACCGATTGGTTTTAATCCCAGTCGGTTTAACATGCGCTCACTCATTACTACTGCAAATGCCGCACCATCACTGGTTTGAGATGAATTTCCGGCAGTAACTGATCCACCTGTAGCAAAAGCAGGTTTTAATTTAGCCAATGCTTCTACCGTAGTATCTGCTCTCACTCCCTCATCGGTATCAACTACATACGAACGAGTGGCTTTCTTTCCTTTTTCATTTACATATACCTCTTCCACCGTAATTGGGATAATTCCAGATTTGAAATTCCCATCCTGGATGGCTTTCATCGCTTTTTGGTGCGATTGAAATGCAAATACATCCTGGTCTTCCCGATTAATTGAATATTCGTTTGCCACTGCCTCTGCTGTAAGACCCATACTTAAATAATAATCTGGCTCATCTTTTGCAATGGCATAAGAAGGCACCGTTTTCCAACCGGCCGTAGGCACCATACTCATACTCTCCGTTCCGCCGGCAATAATGCAATCGGCCATCCCAGATCGGATTTTTGCCGAAGCCATGGCAATACTTTCCAGTCCACTGGCACAATAGCGGTTGATAGTTATGCCTGCTACCTCTTCTCCTAAAGCTCGCGCCGCAATGATTCTACCAAACTGTAAGCCTTGCTCCGCCTCCGGAACAGCATTGCCAACAATCACATCATCTACCTCTTTGGGGTCTAAACCAGGAAGGGTTGCTACCAATCCCTTGATAACTTCTACCGCTAAATCGTCGGGACGAAAAAAACGAAACCCTCCTTTTTTACTTTTAGTTACCGCGGTTCTAAAACCGGCCACTATATACGCCTCCTGCATAGTATTCAATTTTCTTCCCCAAAAGTAATGATTTTTTTTAAAAGTTGTTTATGCAACTATTATTCTTTGGCACCAGGGAAGTAAGGGAAAGAGGAATGATTATCTTTGACCCATGCTTTACCCGTTACTCCGTTCTATCCTTTTTGCGCTGCCACCGGAACGGGCTCACCATTTTTCAATGCAATGCCTTTCACTTACCTGTTCCCTACCGGGAGGGGAGTCGATTCTGTCGCATTGCTTCCAATACCCGCATCCTACCCCAAAAACGGTTGCTGGCATAACATTTCCTAATCCGGTTGGTTTGGGGGCCGGATTCGACAAAAATGCCCATTACCTGCCCTCACTAAAAGCGCTCGGATTTGGCTTTGTTGAAATAGGCACCGTTACCCCATTGGCACAGCCAGGAAATGAACAACCCCGGCTATTCCGACTACCGGCAGATGAAGCCCTCATCAACCGGATGGGTTTTAATAATGATGGAATGGAGGTAGTGAAAAGAAGACTGGCGGAATGGAAAAACCGGGAGGCTGCTACCAGGGAAAATCGAATGATTGTTGGAGGGAATATTGGCAAAAACAAAATAACCCCCAATGAAGATGCCTGGAAAGACTACCTCAAGGTATATCAGCATCTGCATGCCGAAGCGGATTATTTTGTGGTGAATGTAAGTTCGCCCAATACACCGGGACTTCGGGCTTTGCAGGATAAAGAAGCCCTTTACCAAATAACCAGCACCCTGCAAAACTATAACCAGGGCCAATCGCAGCCTAAACCTTTGTGGCTGAAAATTGCACCAGATTTAACCCAAGAACAATTGAACGATATTCTTGAACTCGCTCAGCAGGTTCCGTTGGATGGATTGGTGGCTACCAATACAACCATCGGGAGAGACCATCTTTCAACAGAATCAAAAAATAAACTACATTCTATTGGCATGGGGGGATTGAGCGGAAAACCACTTCGCCCAATGGCAACAGAAGTGTTGCGCTATTTGCGGCAGCAGGCAGGGAATTCGTTGCCCATTATCTCTAGCGGAGGAATTATGAGTGGAGAAGATGGAGCAGACCGCCTTCGGGCAGGGGCAGATTTGATTCAGATATGGACCGGCTTTATTTACCGGGGACCCGCACTAGTAAAACAGATTGGAAAATCGATACATTCATCAAAGCAGCCATAAAACATGGAATCACTTTTTACCACCGAACACCTTATAAGTTTTATCATTTTAGTAATACTGGAAGTAGTACTGGGTATTGATAATGTTATTTTCGTAAGCATTATCATGAACCGGCTGGCCCAAAAGTATCAGCAAAAAGCCCGCACCTACTGGATGATTGGCGGAATTATCACAAGAACTGCCCTCTTATTCGCCCTCAGCTGGCTACTACAGCAAAAAGGCAAGCCCGTGTTTACCATCGCGAACAAGTCTTTCGACCTCGCCAGTTTAATTATGCTGGCAGGGGGACTTTTTCTAATTTATAAAACCGTAAAAGAAATTCACCATAAGCTGGAGGGAGAAGAACTTGCGCAGACCGGACAATCGGCTGCCAAAATCGGTTTTTCGCAAGCAATGATGCAAATCATTTTAATTGATATGGTGTTCAGCTTCGATAGTATTATAACAGCTGGTGGTACTGCAAAAAGACTTGAAATTATGATTGCGGCTGTTGTTATAGCTATGATAGTAATGTTCTTATTCAGTGCCCGCATCTCGGCATTCATTCACAAACATCCCACCCTTAAAATGCTGGCTTTATCTTTTCTGGTAATGATTGGCTTTGTATTGCTGGTAGAAGGATGGAATCCGGAAAAAGCACATGGTCTCAACCTGAAAAACTATGTGTATTTTTCAATGGCCTTTTCTTTTTCAGTAGAATTGCTGAATATGCGATTGCGGAAAAAAGCCAAGCCTGTTCAACTAAGAGAACCCAAATTGCCGGAAGAAAAATAATAGCCTGGGCTGTTAAAAGTCGAACCCTAATGAAAAATACCAAACAGGTTTACCAACAAATACTCCCTTCATAGGCCAGGCGGCATCCACGCGTAAAAAATAGCCCAGCAAAGTACTGCGCAATCCAAAACCATAGCCGCCGGCAAAGGGTCCCAAACCGCCTGCATCTATGCGAACAGCTACCGGGGTAGTAGGACTCGAATAAAATTCTCCTGGCCGGGTGATTCCATTATACTTTCCATTCCAGGCTGTTCCTAAGTCTACGAATTGTACAACCTGAAAATTGCGGAGGAATGCATTATTGATGGGTCGATTAATTAAGGTTGAGAAAAGCGGGAAGCGGAACTCACTGTTAATTACAACTGCATTATTCCCGTTGGCTACATTCTGATTATACCCGCGCATATTCAGGGCAAGCGACTGAAAAGCATAGCTCTGGTCGGGGGCTGGCGGATTCTCGTTAAACTTTGGCCCTAACCATCCATCGGTTCCCCCAAGGAAGTACACAATTTTCTGCTCGCCCCACGAAAAGTCGGCAGCAGCTCGGCCTGCCCAAATGAAATTACGATATAGTTTCTTGTAATAACGGGCATCAAATCCTAAATTCAATGTGGCTTTACCATTATTCAATGCCGATTTAAAAGTTGGCATATTCACATCCAAAAACACCTTGTACCGTAGCCCCTTCCAGATATTTTGAGTAGGATTAATGGTGTTATCATGCACATATTCTAATCGGGACACTATAAATTTAGAAACAGTATCTCTGAATGCCAGCGCATTGGGATCGGGGAAGCCGGATGCATTATCATAAGGCCTCAATACACCCCGGTCGTTTCTTAACCCAACTGTAGCACGTAAACTTCTTATCTCATCAAATGGATAGGAAACATTAAACTGATACAGGTTCGTATACAACATCGTATTAAACGAGGTATTGTAAAAATTCGACACATTGCTTCTGTAATACGTAACACCCCAGTCGAGCCGCTTCCGGTTGTTTTGAAACGACAGTAACACATCCTTGTCAGAAAGATTCGTGCCAAAACGAAATCCACCAATAAAGCGCACATCCTCCATCAAATCACTCACCCCAACCTTAAAGGCAAAGTTCAGGTTAGCACCATTATTCAACTGAATAGGCCCTTGACCTCCCCCATATGGCTGATAACGATTTATCAGGATGGTATTGGTAATTCCACTTTGAACAAAATCGGAACTGAATTTGAGCCGGTAATCAAATAATTTAGATTTACTCAGCATCGATACTTTTTCTGCCTCCTCAGCTTGCTGTCGCACCAACGAACTGGTATCGGGCTTTTCATTTGCAAATTCATTTTGAAAAAAGTCGGAAACTTTTTTTCCGGTATCTGCTGGTAGCTTATTCAAATACACCTGGGCCTTACCAGTTTGTGTCTTATTTTCAGCAATCACCTTTTTCATATATTCGGTAGGTCGGGTAGCAACATTCCGTTTTTGCAAGGTTTGTTCGTCTACTTTCAACTTATATAAAAACTTATAATCCCCTTCTCTGCGCACTTCACTTACTTGTCCATTATTGCCGGCAACCCGAGTTTCTGATAAACTGCTTTGATAATTGGTAATCGGGAAAGTATAAGTAGAGTCGTTATACACCTGATAAAAACTAATGCTATCTGGCTTGGGAAGCTGCCAGGCTCGAAGGGTTGAATCGATTTCCTTGGGTGCTGGGTTGTGCAGCACTTCTTCTCCAATGTAAATCAGCGTATCTAATCCACTTCGCTGCGTAGAAAAAAATCCTGCCCAGCGATTGGCAATACCATTTTCATCCGATACAAAAGTGAAGTGATTGGTATTATACTGCATCGGATAACGAGCCGACCCATACTTAACCCGAGTTAACTGCGTAATCTGCTTGGCCTTTCCATCATTCAGCACATCTGTAAAAAATATATTAAAGGGATAGCGGCTAGGCAGAGCCGTATCGCTGCCACGAGCACCCCCACTCGGCCGGTTAGAAGAAAATACAATTCCTACCTTATTCGGAAAAGCTACCAAAGCTGGATCAAGATCATCATACACATCGTCGGTAATTTGTGTGAGTCGGTTCTCTTCAATTTTATAGGTGTAAATATCGGTATGTCCATTTTTCACCGCACTCATTACCAGGGTATTGGCATCTAACATAAAAGAGGCATCCAGTATTTGATCTACCCCACTGATGGATTGCTTGTAGCGCTTATACTTGGCGATATTGTCGTACACAAACATGTTCAGCTTACCTTTCTCCCAATAGATAACCAGTAAACGACTGCCCTTACCATCCCAGGCTAAAATGGGATAGTTGGGATTGAGATCGCCCTGATAAGTTTTGTATCCAAGTTTCAACAGCGTGCGAGCATCGTAAAAGTTTTCGTGCAGTTTTACTGCGTATTGTCCGTTATCAAATTCAACAACGGCATACGTAGAACTCTTGGGATTGGGATTGGCTTGAAAACGAAAATAATCTTTGCGAGAAATATCTTCTGTAACTACCACGGAACCCTTGGGCTGATTGCGTCTACGGGTAATATCTTTTGAATACCGCTCCTGCTCAAACTGCATAAAATCTTTCAGCACTTCCTTAAACTTTTTCTTACAAACCCGCAAACAGGCATTATTAAGATTCTTGTAAATGCGGGCCAAATACAACAGGTAAGTAACATTGTCTTTCCGATATTTTTCGGCTATATATCGCCAAAATGCATGCCCGGCTAATTGGGGTTGTTCAAAGGCAAACTGATAAAAAGAATTATACCGACCACTTAACAAGGCACTTTTTAATTCATCATCCAGCAAAGTACTCCAGGGCTCACCCGCATAGCCTACATATCCGTCTATCAGCCATTTGGGTAAGTCGAGCAAAGCCTGGTTGCTGGCAAATTCACCAATATCTTCTCCAAACAACAGGTTATCGGTTAATATTTTAGCAATACCCTCGCGAATTTGGCGGCGGAAATTGGCATGATTACCATCAAAATATAAAACCAGCTTATTGTTAACCAGCCGGGTTACCCCGCCGGCACTTTGCCAGTCGGAACCCAACCCTATATTGCTGCTCTTGTAATCGTTGTAATTATTATAAACCACAATGTTTGCACGCCGCTGCAACGAATACTCTACAAAACTCTCAATTCCGGGCAGCTCTTCCTCGGCAACCTGTGCTGCAAATTTGCCCAACTCAACTCCGCCCTGACTCACATACGTATTAAAATTGGGTGACTGGAAAAACTTCCAGGTAAACTTCTTATGCTGTACCCTATTTTTGCCAAATTCAACGCCATTTACCTGCGCCATAGCTATCACAGGTAATAAAAGAATGGCCAACCAACCTATATCCCTCCATTTGAACCGCATATCTGAACTTTAGTATTTTAAAATTAATCAATAAACAGCAAAAGAAGCCAAAATTACCAATATGTTAACCCTTAAGGTATTTACTTTTAGTCCCATTCGCGAAAACACCTATGTTTTGTTTAATGAACAACGACAGGCTATTATAATTGACCCGGGTTGTTATTTTAGTGCTGAGGAGGAAATGTTAAATAATTATATCCAATCACAAGGCCTTCAACCTACTTTGCTGCTGAATACCCATTGCCACCTCGATCATGTTTTCGGAAACAGGTGGGTACATCAAACCTATGGGCTGGAACTGCATATTCATGCCGGCGAAAAAATTGTTCTGGAAAAAGCCCCCATATCCGGACAAAACTGGGGATTGCCCTTTACCAATTATGATGGCCCTTTGCACTTTTTAAAAGAAGGCGATCGAATTGCGCTGGGCAGCGACGAATTGCTGATTATCGAAACACCCGGTCACTCTCCCGCAAGCATCTGTTTCTACTGTGAGGCGCAACAAATATTGATTGCTGGGGATGTATTGTTTAGAGAAAGTATCGGCCGTACCGATTTGCCAGGGGCTAATCATGAAGTGCTGCTGAATAGCATCCGTGAAAAATTATGGAAATTGCCCGATACGGTTGCTGTTTATCCCGGACACGGAATGCCAACTACCATTGGTTATGAAAAGATAAATAACCCGCATTTGCAATAATCAGGGATTGATTACAGCCCCCGGCTCCAGCGCGCGCCGGTAGGCCTGAATAAATAAAGCCCCTAAATTTTGATAGGGCGGCACATAATCTCGAAACGTTTCACGGGATTTGCCGATAAAATTCCCCTCCAGTTTCTTCCACAAACCTGGCCAATAGATATCCTTGCCCTGCCTCAATTGCTCGCAGATTACATCAATCAATAACTGATTGATTTGTCCGGTACCCACTTGCTTGGAGGAGATAATCGCAGCATCCGGACTGCTTTCCAATACATCATGCAGCCGCTGATATCCTCCACAACTGCCCACCAATACCAACTGAGAGCTGTAGGGTAATTTTTCTATGGTGGAGGGCAAACTATAACTGTGCCCGCGATGGATAGACAACGTGGGTTCCAAACCCTTTGACTGTAAATAAACAATCAGGCTATCTTGCGCATGTTCATCTAAATCGGTTACCTCATCTAACGGAAGATTGGAATAAATAATTACCGGCAATCCTTTAACAGCCTGCACTTCCGTCCAGTAGGGCTTTTTTTCGATTTTCCAATTGGCATTGGTAAACCTTTTGAGAAAGGTTTGATAAATTTCCATGCCTCCTTTATCTCCATAAAAAAATTGCTGCACAATTATGCGGCCGGCAGAATCTTTCAGGTTGGCAACTGGCAGTCTGTCAACCGGACGAATACCCAATTCCTCGAGCAGTTTGGTGTGGCGGGTTGTATCCAGTGAATAGAAAATACGCTGCAATATTAAATAAATGGCTGCGCCTCTTTTTGAACCCGAAGCGGTAAGTTGTGCGGCACGTTCCTCTACTTTTTCGAGCATCCATCCTTTGATTCGAACATTATAAATACTAGAATAAGTAGTAGCCACATCTACCGCTTCACTTAATTGGGGTGCTTCTTCCAGATGATCGGCAAATCCCAACACCATCTTTCGGGCTGCGGCAGAATCCATCCGTTTCAGCCAGTCATCCAAAGTATTGTAAGCAGCACAAAGCCGAATAAATTTTCGATACTGATCGTAATGGAGGGTAGACAATAGAGAGTCGGCAGTTTTTCCCTTCCATAATGTAAAGATGCGGGGGTAAATGCCCTGCACAAAACTAGAGGTATACATTTCCTCTTCCCCCGAAACCGCAACATAATACAACTCTTCGGGCGTTAGCCTGCTAATCTTGCGGAAACGGATAGCGGGATTACTGATTTCGTGTAATCCGTTGATATCATTTAAATAATCTTCCACCGACTTTTGCTGAATTTTTTTATACAAAGCATCCATGGCCATGGCGGTATCGCCTGCTTGCATTCTTTTTACATACTGCATTCGGGTGCTAACCAACATACTAAAATAGGTGCCCGTAGTATCCTGATGTGTAAAGGGCGCAATGGAATCAATGGTTAGCCGGCCATGGTAAATTTCATCAATAAAGGGAAAAATCATTCGGCCTGTGGGTAATTTGGTAAGATAAGCAATGAGCTTTACTAGGGGATGGGTTGATTGATGGATTCGCTTGCCCAATGCATCCGGAACCGAGGCATAGGTGTAAAGGGCTTCCTGATTTTGAAATGCAGCTACTACCAGTAAGCTATCGGTATACCGGCATTTGGGTTGATTGCTGAGTAATGGTAGAATTTTTTCGGGATGCCGATTGGCTTCCTGCAACAATACCCAATCCCGGGCTTCTTCCCGGGCAGGATTTACGGCTAAGGCAGTATTTTGCAAGAGTAATTTTCCCGACTCGGGCTCAATTGAATAAAAAGCAGGCATATAAGAAGTGTTTTGCCAGGTAGCCTGCATGGCATCTCCATAAGATGCTATCAAAAAAGGCCATTGAGCGGGATCAATTTTTCGGGTTATCAGCGAACTCCGGTACCCTTCTAGCAATTCCTTCAAACTTCGCAACCAGCCATAGCGGGCATTGTTTTGCAAACTACTATCCGTTTCAATCAATGCCCGGTAATAGGTAATCCTGTCTATCATTTGGGCATTCAGTTCTCTGTTTGCAAGGCTATCTTTTACCGGATGATAGGCACTATTGGCAGAAAGATGCAGTGCCTCAATTTGCCGGGCCGTTTGCAAAATTTGCTCATGGTGTAAAAGGCGCATAGGTGGTATAGGGGGCATGCTAATGGTTTGCGCATGCGCCGAACTGAAAAAAACCAGTAGCCAACCTAGCCCTATGAAATGTGTAAATCTCATATTATTCGCAAATTTACTACTAAAAAACCCGCTAATTGGAGATGCGGTCCAATTCACTTAACAATAACATAATAATGGAGAAAGTGAGATATGCCGACTATAAAAATTAGTTTTGCCGAAACCCAACTCCGGTATGGAAGATTGCGCCAAAAAAATCCTCGTTGCGGATGATGAGCCGGATATCCTGGAAATCATTTCCTATAACCTGCGCAAAGAGGGCTATGAGGTATTTACCGCTTCCGATGGCAATGAGGCACTGGAAAAAGCCCGGCTTCACCATCCCGACTTGATCATTTTAGACATAATGATGCCTAAGAAAACCGGGGTGGAGGTTTGTCAGATCCTGAGAACCCAGCCGGAATTCACTCAAACCCTCATTATTTTTCTTACCGCATTAAGCGATGAAGCTGTTCAGATTAAAGGATTAGAATCCGGTGCTGATGATTATGTAACCAAGCCGGTAAGTCCGAAAGTACTGATCAGCCGGGTAAATGCAATTTTCCGCCGCATCAAACAAGAACCATCAGAAAATAAGCGGATTCGGATTGGCAATTTTTCCATAGACCCCGCCAGCTACCTAGTTATCATAGACGACCGTGAAGTTACCCTTGCCAAAAAAGAATTCGAGCTTTTATATCTGCTGGCTTCTAAACCCGGCCGGGTATTGTTGCGCAACGAAATACTTTCGCAGGTTTGGGGAAGTGAAGTAATTGTGGGTGACCGAACCATCGATGTTCATATCCGAAAAATCCGGCAAAAATTGAATACCGACTGCATCACTACCGTTAAGGGAGTTGGGTATAAATTTGAGTGGTAGACCCTTATCAATCCAGCGCATTGCCCTTACCTTTACTGAAGGATATTGAACCCATGTTTTCTACCAGCAACCTTTCTCCCCAACAGTTATCGGCTTTCACGGCCCTGGCCTTGTCTGTTCCCATTGGGCTCGGCAGTTGGTGGATATTGCCCAGCTGGAAAATGGCGTTGTTGATATTTATATTGATTTTTATTGGAAGTTACCTGCTGGTTCGCCGCGTGCTCGAATCATTTATTTATCGAAAAATAAAACTGATTTACAAAGTAATTTATCAAACCAAGGCAACCAAAAGAGAAGAAACCTATTATAAATACATTCTGCCGCAAAAAGGAATTGATGAAGTGCGCGAAGATGTGGAACAATGGGCCCAGCAAAAGAAGGCAGAAATTGAAATGCTGAAAACCAATGAGGTTTACCGGAAAGAATTTTTACAAAACCTAGCCCACGAATTCAAAACTCCCATTTTCGCCATTCAGGGATATGTAGATACCCTGTTGCAAGGCGCCATGGATGATGCCGATACTCGCAAAAGATTCTTAGAAAACACTTCCCGCAATGTAGAAAGAATGGTAAATCTGCTCGAAGACCTGGACGAAATTTCGAGGCTCGAAAGCGGCGAACAGCCCCTTTACCCAACCTCATTTGTTGTGCAGGATTTGATAAAAGATGCGTTTGAAGCACTTTCTATAAAAACCAACGCAAAAAATATCCGCTGCAGTATTAAAAAAGGTTGCGAATCACCTGTATCCGTTTATGCCGATAAGGAAAAAATTTTACAGGTAGTTATTAATTTGTTAGACAATGCCACCAAATATGGTAAACAAGATGGCAGTATTGTAGCCAGCATATACTTGATGGATGAGGGCCATGTGCTAATTGAATTCAGCGATGATGGCATCGGCATATCGGAAGAGCACTTACCCCGAATTTTTGAGCGCTTTTATCGAACCGACCAGGGCAGAAGCCGCGATAAAGGAGGTTCGGGATTGGGCTTAGCCATTTGTAAGCACATTATTGAAGCCCACGGCAAAACCATTCATGTAAGAAGCAAGAAAGAAGTGGGTACCACTATTGGTTTTATCTTAGATAGCCAAAAAACTAACGATCATTAATATGAATACATTTCGGATAGTATATTAAACAATCATTAATTTTACTGTTCATTATCTGTCACCAATACTTAACCCTACTTTTACAAAAAATTGCCCCTTATGCGCCTCAACAATTTTGGAAATCTGTTTATGCCCAAAAACAAAGTGTTTTACGAATTATTTGAGGCGGTTGCAGATAAAGTGCTGGAAATGGCAATTAAGCTAAAGGAAATGGTGAGTGAGCCCGATCCAAACAAGCGAGCATCCATTCAGGCACAAATTGAGGACCTGGAACATAAAAACGACGAAAATACCCACCGGATTTTTACCGAGTTAGGCCGGAACTTTATCACGCCATTCGATCGGGAAGATATTCACTACTTGGCTACTGCATTAGACGATATCTGCGATTATATTTATGCTTCCTCTAAGAAGATCAATTTTTACAATGTTAACCCCAATGATACCGGTATCCAGAAAATGGCCGAATTGATACTTCATGGATCACAAGAAATCCGTAAAGCAGTAATGGGACTGCGTGACATGAAAAATCTACGGGAAATGACGGAAGCTATGGTAAAGGTAAATAGTATTGAAAACCAGGCAGATGATGTTTTCGATATGAGTATCGAAATGCTGTTTCAGCAGGAAAACGATTTTAAAGAGGTTATCAAAAAGCGGGAAATCTATCAGGTAATGGAAATTGCCACCGACAAATGTGAAGATGCTGCTAATGTGATTGAATCCATCATCATTAAATATGCCTAATGCCCCTTTGGGCAATTGAAAGGGTTGCTGTTTTCCAAAAAAGCCATTTATGCTTACTCTCCTGATTATTATTATTGTACTGGCCTTTATTTTTGATTATATCAACGGATTTCATGATGCGGCCAATGCAATTGCTACGATTGTTTCTACCAAGGTATTAACGCCTTTTCAGGCAGTGGTTTGGGCAGCCGTATTCAATTTCGCCGCTTTTTTTATGGCGAAATATGTTTTTAAAGAGTTTGGTATCGGAAACACCGTTGCCAAATGGGTAAATCCCGAATTCATCACCCTGCATGTTATTTTAGCCGGCATTATTGCGGCCATTATCTGGAACCTGATTACCTGGTGGTTTGGCATCCCCTCCAGCTCGTCGCACACATTAATGGGTGGGTTTGTGGGCGCTGCGCTTACCAATGCACATGGTTTTAGTGCGGAAGGCGTAGACGTTATCAATTATGTAAAAGTAATTCCAACTTTTCTGTTCATTTTTATTGCCCCGCTGATTGGAATGGTGATTGCCTTCTTTATTACTATTTTAATTGTTCATATATGCAAGGGCTCTAATCCTTACAAAGCCGAAGGCTGGTTTAAAAGATTACAGCTGGTATCTTCTGCAGCTTTTAGTGTAGGGCATGGAGGCAACGATGCGCAAAAAGTGATGGGTATTATTGGAGCTGCTACTATATTTTACGAAAAAAGCCGGGGGGTGAATATGGATTTTAATCAGTTTGTAGAAGCCTACCCCTGGGTACCCTTTGTTAGCTTTTTATGTATTGGCCTGGGTACAATGAGCGGCGGATGGAAAATTGTAAAAACTATGGGAACTCGCATCACCAAAGTAACCCCATTGGAAGGAGTAGCTGCCGAAACAGCAGGTGCCATTACCCTTTTTCTTACAGAACATTTTAAAATACCGGTATCCACTACCCATACCATCACCGGTTCTATCATCGGAGTAGGCGCTACCAAACGCTTAAGTGCCGTAAGATGGGGCGTTACCGTTAACCTACTCTGGGCCTGGATACTAACCATTCCCATTTCAGCATTGCTGGCGGGTATCATCTATTATATCCTGAAGATTTTTCTATAAGCATACGCGCTTTCCCGTTTTCGGCTATTCACCGATTCGGATTATCTTGCACCCATAACCTTGTGTATGGCTACCATTCTTGTTACCGGCGGATGCGGATATATTGGCTCTCATACTTTAGTAGATTTACTCGAGAACGGATTTGATGTGATTTCCATCGACGATTTATCTCGCTCATCCGAATATGCCCTTGCCGGAATTGAAAAAATCACCGGGAAAAAAGTTAAAAACTATAAGGTTGACCTGAAAAATTTTGATGAAACCCTGGCAGTTTTTCAGGAGAATGATTCGATAGCGGGCATCATACATTTTGCTGCCTACAAAGCAGTGGGAGAATCAGTAGAAGAATCCCTGCTTTATTACGAGAACAATTTATTTTCACTGATTAACCTGCTAAAATGTGCGGCGGAGTTCGATGTTCCCCATTTTGTTTTTTCTTCTTCTTGCACGGTATATGGCAGTCCGGCCAGCATTCCGGTTACCGAATCCACCCCCATGCAACCTGCCGAGTCGCCCTATGGAGCTACCAAGCAAATGGGGGAGACCATTGTGCGGGATATGTTCAGTAATAATGGGGGCGCCGCTATTTTACTACGGTATTTTAATCCGGTGGGTGCCCATCCCTCTGCCCTGATTGGAGAAACCCCCCTTGGCAAACCCCAGAATCTGGTTCCTGCCATCACACAAACGGCTATCGGCAAATTACCAACCATGAAGGTGTTTGGCAACGATTATCCTACCCGCGATGGCAGTTGTATCCGCGACTATATACATGTGTGTGATATCGCACATGCCCACACCCTTGCCCTGCAATACCTGCAGGCCAACAAGTATACCGAAAACTGTGAAGTATTTAATT
>JBIINW010000053.1:0-15108 GCA_044337245.1 Sediminibacterium sp.
AGTTATGCGTAATTAAAATAAAATATTATGATAAAAAACTTAACAATATTTCTACTACTTGCTGTTTCTGCTTGTGGTCAATCAACTTCTAATGAAAATATAGTTAGCAAAAAGGCAAAACTAAAACCTGATTGGAAAACTTTAGAAGTATCTGAGTTTTCAATTCAATATCCAAAAACTTGGGAATTAAACCAAAGTGGACAAATGGGGACAAGTTTTTTTCTCTTTTCTCCTTTAGAAAATGATGCTGATGACTTTAAAGAGAATGTAAATTTGATTATCCAAGACTTATCTGGACAAAATATCGACCTTAATAAATATACTGAAATATCAACCGACCAAATCAAAACAATGATAACTAATTCTAATATGCTTGAAAGCAAAAGAATTAAAACACAGGACGAGGAATACCATAAAGTAATATATACTGGAGATCAGGGCAAATACAAATTGAAATTTGAACAATATTATTTGATAAGAAATAACAAAGCATACATTCTAACACTAACTTGTGAAAAAGAAAAATTTGTCAATTATACTGATGATGGAGAAAGTATTTTAAACTCATTTGTTGTAAAATAAATAACTGTTGTAAGCTCCCCCAAAAATAGTATGTTTTAAAAGTAGACAAAAGTCTTAATTTTAAATGTTGTGTAGGCACCCATTTTCTACACAAGTATTCAGTTTTATTTTGCTGGTGTATTGCCTACCATTCAGCCAGCCGCCGTGGTCAAGT
The DNA here is from genome assembly GCA_044337245.1 of Sediminibacterium sp. GTDB lineage: Bacteria > Bacteroidota > Bacteroidia > Chitinophagales > Chitinophagaceae > Sediminibacterium. The sequence continues at coordinate 737 of JBIINW010000053.1, forward strand.
TCATGTTTTTATATTCATATTCATATGTAGGCTTACATTTTTCATTGTAGTAGATTTATTACGGCTTTAATTTTTTTACAAAGTAATCAGCAGCTGCCTGATATACTGAAATGGCATTTTCGTTATTCATCCAGTGATGCGTATCATCTACAATCATCTTGGTTTCAAAGGGAATTTTTCTTTTGGTTAAGCGATTGATTAAATCTACACTTTGGTTGAATCGAACATTCCGATCATCGTCTGCATGGATGATTAGCACGGGGGAAGTCCATTTACTGAGGTCAGCTATCGGTGACGATTTCCAGGCGGTTTGTAATGCCAGTGCCAGATCGGGAGCTTTTTCGTATTTATCGTTGTTTGCATTCAGGGCAGCCTGGGTGGTCCAGTCATGTACTCCATGTATATCCACTCCTGCTGCAAATATTTTTGAATCTTTGGCCAATGCCATTGCAGTTAAGTATCCTCCATACGATCCTCCATAAATGCCGATACGGGAGGCGTCGATATAATTTTGCTGTTGCAACCATTTTCCGGCGGATTGAATATCCTGGTATTCGGAAGCACCTTGCGCACCGCCATTTTTCGGCTGATGAAAATTATATCCGTATCCAATTCCAAGCCGGTAGTTAACCGACAGCACTACAAAACCAAGATTGGCTAGGTACTGATTAGACGCGTAGGCATTGGAATAATAATCAGAGTAGTGCCAGCTCAGTAACATTTGCCGGGGAGGTCCGCCATGCACATACACGATGGCTGGTCGTTTGCCGGTAAATCGATTGTTTCTGAATAGTTGTGCATGAATGGTTAATCCATCAGGTGACTGAAAAGTAATGGGTTCGGGGGTAACCAGTTCTTGTTGGGGAAAGCCGGTTGCTATCAGTTCTTTTTCTCCGAGAAGTTGGCTATTGCCATTTGATAAGTTTTTAATTGCAGGCAAAGGAGGGCGTTGTGCAGTTGCACTCAGATATGCTACGGATTGTTCGTTGTTAAAAATTACGGGGGTCCATTCAGCACCGGCTCCGGGCGTTAATACGGTAAATGTGCGGGTGTTTAGGTTAACCATTGCAGCATGTCGGCGTTCTATATCGGTTGTTTCTTTTCCGGTATTGGCGCTGAAGCTGAGTATATTTTTATTGGCACTCATGCGCACATGCTCACACATGAATGAACCAGGCGTAAGCAGTTCGGCTTTTCCACCGGTAGCCGGAATCGTATATAAATGAGGCCATCCATCCTGATAGGAAAGAAACACAATCTGATTATTGGCCGCCCAGTGAAGGTTAGCTCCTCCATGGGTATTGGGGAAACAGGCTGTTCCCTTGCCATTAGATTGATAAATAGTCTGCGTTTCGCCGGTTGCAACATTGGCGGTTAAGATACTCCAGGGGGTAGCGGGTTTCACAGTTAACGAATCAGGTTCTCCCCCTATACCTGGTCTGCGAATGAATACAATTTTCTTTCCATCGGGAGACCATCTGGGAGACTGATCTCTATAAAATGAGGGGGCTATCCATTGCAACGATGATTTGCTATAATTATAAATACCTATCAACGAATGATCGCTCCGATTGGCAACCCATAACAATTTTTCTTCCGATCCATCGGTTGTCCATTCCAATCCACTCACATTACCTCGTGTGGTAAATAAAGATTGTGCAGCAGCCGATCCATTGATGGGAACCCAATAGGCTTGTCCACTTTTAATAAATGCCACTTTTTTGCTATCGCCAGCAATGGCCGGTCCATCCCCTTCAGATAAAACCTTGGTAGCACCACCAGCAAAAGGAACACTTAGTATGGATACTTTGGAGGGTTGTAAATCAAGCGAGGCATTGATGGGCAATAAGGCATCATAATTAGCCCCATGATCGCCGCCCCGTACAAATACAATCCATTCTCCATCGGGAGAAAATTGCAGCGATGTAATTTCCTGTCCATCGTTTTTTGTAAAGGAGGTAAGTTTTCGAATTGTATAATCCGGACCTTCGGCTACATACACATTGCGCATCCCGTTTTCTTCCAATGCCCACGCAATTCGGTTGCCCTGCGCTGATGCAGATAATTCGGTGGGGAATGCATAATTTTTAAAGTCTTTCAGGCTCAATTGTGCCCAAAGCTGAATGGGCAATAGCAGGCATACAAGTATTCTTTTCATAGTGTACAATGAAATTGATTGGGTGCAACAATTTACAGGAAAATAATTAGATACGTAGCGCACTTTACAAAGGAATAGGGGCAATCCTACCCTTAATCTCTGATTAGGGTTACATTTCCCTTGCGGATAACGGTATTGCCTTTTTTATCGATACCAGATGCTACAAACACAAAGGTATCCATTGGCAGCGGTTTGCCCTGATAGGTTCCATCCCAGGTCTGCCCCATATCCGAGGTTTCGAAAATCAGTTTACCCCATCGATCGAAAATGCGGAAGTATTGTAATCGGGTAATTTCTATATAAGCCGGCTGAAATCTGTCATTTGCCCCATCGCCATTTGGTGTGAACGCTGTAGGCGCCTGTATGTCGGGCTCGTTGAATATCCAAACTTCCTGGCCATCTATTATTGTGCATCCACTGGTATCTTTTATTTGTATCGTATAAAAAATACTGGAGGGGTCGCCGGCACGATATAGGGCAGTTGGATTTTGGAGGGTATCGGCATTGAGTCCGGTTGAAGGCAGCCATTTATAAGCAACCCCCGGCTGAGCCTTCAGTTGAATAGGCAACTCTCGGGCTGTGGTGATGCGTGGATATACTATCCCATCCCTACCGGTAACTATTTTAACTGAGCGTCTGAAAGTATCGGTAACATTCTGACATAATAAACTACTCACTACTAAACTTACCGCATAGGTTCCAGTATTTCTATAGGCATGTACCGGATTCTGAAGGTTCGAACGCGCACTGCCATCTCCAAAATCCCACATATAGAGCGTGTTGCCGGTTTGTCCAAATCCTAAGGCACTTTTATCGAAAAACAAAACGGGTACGTTCACGCAGTTATTAGTAAAACTATAATTGGCAATCGGCTTCCCCAGTATGCGGATGGTTTTACTACTACTATCACTTACACAACTGCTATCAGCAACAACGGTAAGGGTAACCTTATATTGACCTTCCTTTGTATAGTTATGAACAGGCAGACTGGCTGTATCAGTAGTGCCATCTCCAAAGTCCCATAAATATTTTGTAATTCGCGTGCTGCCAAATCCTGGATCATTTAGTATGATTACTGGCCGAATAGGCGTACCTAAACAAACATCATTCAAAGTGAAGCGAAGGGTGGGCTTTCCAAAATTTGTATAGGTTCGGGATAAGGTATCGGAAATACAGCCCTTGTTGTTAGTAACGGCATGTTTAACTATATACTTTCCTGGAATAGTGTAGCTATAAGCTGGATTTTTATTCCTGCTTTCGGAACCATCCCCAAAATCCCAGAACCAACTGTCAACCGGATCTGCATTTCCAATAGAAAGATCGGTTAGCTGCAATTGTAAATTGCCAGTGCATCCGGGCTTTATATCCAACGAACTAAAATTTACAACCGGCTTTTCGTAGGTGGCCATGGTTTGTGTAACGGAGTCTGCCACACATCCGGTTGCTCTGTTAGCAACTAGTTTTATGGCGTAAGTAGTGCCGGGTCGGCTGAGGATCATATTTAAAGGAGTTACCACTGTAGAAACCAGTGTATCATTTAAGTACCACTTGAATGCATCTGCATATAAACTGGTATTATTTACTGTAATGGTTAAAGGCGCACAACCTCTGCTATTGGTAAAATTGAATTTTGCTATAGCAGGTGGTAGGAAACTGATGATTTTGGTAACAGAATCTTTACAACCAAAACTGCTAGTGGCGGTAAGTTTTACTTGGTATATCCGAGCTGCGCTAATCGTATCAGGCACCCTAAAATCGTATGTAAAATGCGTGGTGGTTTTTTTCAGTGTATCGGTTACTTTCCAATTATATACTACCACATCAGCTCCGGCATAGGTGGTTTGATTGGTAAATACTACGGTGTCTTGTTTAAAACATTTGATTGAATCGCTGGCAAGAAAAGCCGCTCGGGGGGAGGCAATTACTTTAGCGGTTAGATAGCCGGTATCGCTGCAACCCAAGGAATTTAAGGCGGTTACACGAATAGAAAAATCACCGGCATCAAAGAAGGTATGCGTGCCGATATTTCCCAATGAAGTAGTATCCGAACTTAACGGATCACTAAAAAACCAGTTCACGATATTGCCTGCGGGCTGGTTGGCATTACCAGTAAAGTTATACGGCGCACAATTTTTTATTTGTAGATTCGAGTTCAGCGAAAGAACAGGTAAGGGATTAATTATAATTTGCTTAGTTAGCGAGTCGCTACATATAGTTGCCCCTGCATTGATTGACCGAATAATTAGTTTCACCAGATACGTGCCCGGCAGGGTATACAGATGTGCTGGACTAAATCCAACAGATCCCGTTCCATCGCCAAAATCCCATTGATAGCTATAGCCTAGGTCGGATTGATTAGTAAACTGAACTCTTTCATTCAGGCAATAGGCATTTTTAGAAGTGCTAAATCCAACCCCCGGCTTGCTGAACATTTGTATCTGCAGATATACGGTTGTATCAGTATTTACACAGCCATTGGATGCCTTCATGCTAACTGTATATACGCCTGCATTCTTATAAAAATGTTTGATCGTTTCAACACTTTTATCGGAAACATAAATAGAGTCGGCACTGCCATCGCCAAAATTAATTTCGTACCGGGTTGCTCCGGAAGATACATTACGGAAAGTCATGGTATCGGGTGCACAACCCCAGGTATTGGGGCCTTCTACAAATAATTTGGCAAAGATATTTCTGGGATATACAATTATTTTGATGGAGTCTTTATTGCTGCCGCATTCATTCTGTGCCCTCAGGGATATGGTATAGGTTGTGATAGAGAAAGTTTTGAATACATGTGATACTGGCGATTCAGTAAAGGTAGTGTCGTAGGTATTATCCCCATAACTCCAAAAATAGGTATTGGGTTTTCCAATAGAAATATTAAAGGCTGTAAAAGTATAGGGAGAGGTATTGAGGGAGCAACCAATAGTGGTATCGGGCTGGAAAAGTGCAATGGGCGTCGATCGCACAATAACAGAATCACGCAGCGTAGTTATCGTATCACATTGCAGCGCAGCGGTAAGTGTGATATAGTAAGTGGTATCCAGATGACTCTTACTCGGCTGGAAGGTAACCGCTAAAGGGTCTTTGAGCGTAGATGTAGTGCCATTTCCAAAGCGCCAGGTATAATTAAATTGCTGATAGGGTTGAGGAGTAGTGGTATTGCTGAAACTTACCACCAGCGGGCCGCAACCTATTTTGGTGGATGCTACAAACGCTGGGGTTGGGCGCGCAATGGTTTTAAAGGTTTGTTGGGCTGTATCTGTTTTACATCCATATAAACTTATGGCAGCCAATTTAATTTGAACAGTATCGTTAGGTAAGGTGATGGTATATCCGGGAAAAGTGAAGGAAGTGCCTATTGAATTATTATTAGCCAGCCATCGGTAAGAAACATTCGCAAAAGGATAGGCGGTTGCATTTATATTGTTATTGTCTATAACCCCGGGAGCACACAAAGCGAGGGTGGTGCTGGTAAACTGAGCCTTTGCATCAGGATTAACTGTTAGGTCAACTGCTTGAATCGCAGCACACCCATTGCTCTGCATCGTTACCTGATACCGAACTATTATGGGCGCTTGGCTAACATTATACAAGGTTTCGGAAATAATTCCACTGGAATTTGAGCTACTTGTGGCAGGGTTACTGATACCCGCCACTGCTGGCCGAGACCAACTATAACTAACATTGGCCGTTGCACTGGTGGCAGTATACTGAAATAAAGTGCCCGTACAAACAGGAGTAGGAATTAGGCCGCTGCTTAATGCCGGCTTAGGTAAAATAGTTATTGTAAAACTAACTGGCGCCCCATCACAGCCACCTACCGAAGGAGTAACTTGAATAGTAGCAGAAATAGCGGCAGGGTTTGTGTTGGTGGTAGTAAAGGAAATGGTTCCAATACCACTAGCATCTAACCCAATGGCAGGATTGGTGTTCGTCCAGTTATACACGGTACCCACAATACTGCTGCTAAAAACAATATTGCCAGTATTGATGCCTGTGCAATACATTTTATCGGTAACCGTATTGGCAACCGGGATGCCGGTTACAGAAACGGTGATAGCACTTCTGGGTCCTTCGCAACCTTCAGTAGTAAGTTGACTAACATAATAAGTAGTATTTCCTAATACAGCGGTGGAAGGAATTGGAGCTGATGCAAGCGGCGCTCCACCTGAAGCATTTGCGTACCATACTACTGTGCTGCCGCTTTGCGCTGTTGCAGTTAGGGCAACTGCAATCGCATCTTTACAATAATGTACATCGATAACGCTTGGTCCGGGAGGGGTTGGATTAACGGTTGCAGAAATAGCTGAAGTGGCGGTACAATTATTTTTAGATACTGTTACCGTATAGTTTCCGGTTGCTAAAATTGTTGCGTTCGCAATAGCAGGATTCTGCAGATTGCTGGAAAAATTATTGGGTCCTGCCCATGCATAGGTTACGCCGGGTGTAGTGGAGGTTGCGTTTAGCACTAAGGTATTACCACTACATACGGAAGTAATCGGCTGGAAAGTGGCTGCGGAAGGATTGGATGGATCTGTTAACGTGAAGGGACCTACGAGGTTAGATACGCAACTGCCCAATTGTACCCGAATATTTTGATAACTGCCCGCCGTTAAATCAGTGATGGTGAGCACACCTGTTGCATTACTGGTAATGTTTACCGGCCCAACGGGTGAACTGTTTTTTGAATAATAGGCTTGATAAGCTGTGTTGATAGCTAATCCGGTGAGCTCGATTTTTCCTTCCGTGCCTAAACAGGTGGTTGGATTAAAGGTGTTGGCACCGGTTATGTTGGGAGTGGAAGAAACGGTTACAACCAAAGCAGCTCTCGCACCTTCGCATCCGGCGGGGGTGGTTTCACTCACATAGTACGTTGTAACGCCTACTGGTGTTGTAGGCGGAATGGGTGCTATGCCTGATGCTACCCCTCCTGTTGGCGTGAGGTACCAATTGGGGGTATTTACCGACTGAGTTGTGGTAGAAAGTGAAACGGGTGTGCTGTTTTCACAAACACCCAGCGGTGAAACACCCGGTGCTGCAGGAGTTGCTCTTACCACCACCACGGTAGTTCCCGGAACCTGACAGTTGTTAATTTTAACGGTTACAGTATAGGTACCCGCTGCGGTTAGGGCAACATTGCTGATGGCAGGATTTTGCAAGGTACTTGTGAAACCATTGGGCCCAACCCAGGCATAGGTTACGCCCGGTGTGGTTGATACCGCAGATAAGGCAAGTGTGGATCCACTACAAACGGGTCCGCTATTGCCTACCGTGGGTACATTGGGTGGTGAAGGATCTAATATGATAAAAGGACCCGTAATTACATTAGAAGAACAACCACCCAGTTGCACAAATATATTTGAATAGGCTCCCAGGTTAAGACCGCCCACTGTTATTATACCACTTCCATCTGCAGTTTTACTAACTGTGTTGGCCGATCCGCCTCTGGTATATTTAACGGTGTAAGTCACACCCGCAGATAAACCGGTTATTACCAGACTACCCTCATTACCTCCACAGGTTAAAGTATTATTCGCAATAACATTCGTGATGATTGGTGTGGATGAAACCGTTACAGTTAAAGTAGCACGCCCACTTTCGCAACCGGAAGCGGTAATCTGACTAACATAATACTGTGTTGTGCCAGTGGAAGCAGTAGAAGGGGTGGGTGCGAGCGCTAAGGGCGATCCACCTGATGCTACAGTAAACCATCGCAGTGTATTCCCTGAAGTTGCACCGGCCGTTAGAGGGGTTGCTGTTGTGTTCTGACAATAAGCAACCGGAGCAACTGTTGGCAATGCGGGTGTTGCATTTACTACAACTGTAGTGGTTGCACTGCTACTACATCCGCTAAGAGAAACCGTTACGGTGTATATACCACCTGCATTGGCGGCAATATTATTAATCACCGGATTTTGTAATGCGCTCGTGTATCCATTGGGGCCCGACCAGGAATACGTTACCCCGGGCGTGGTAGCCGTAGCGGAAAATTGAACGGTTGTTCCACTACAAACAGGGCCGCTATTAACTACTGTGGGCTGATTAGGCGCATTGGGATCGGTAAGCACAAATGGCCCCAGCGCATTGGATGAGCAGCCATTTTGAATTACAAATACATTCGTATAGGTACCTGCTGTTAATCCGGATAAGAGAATTACGCCACTTACATCAGCAGTTTTGGTAAGGGTGGTAATTATCGCTGCCTTAGTATATTTCACTGAGTAGATTCCGGAAGGCGTTAATCCGCTTAACTGAATATTTCCATTAGATCCCGCACATGAACTGGGTGAGGTAAGTGTTCCGGTTATTGCGGGCGTTTCGTATACCAATATATTTTTAGTATCCGAACTCGTGCCACATTCATTAGTAACACTTAGGGTAACTATTTGTGTGCCAGCTGTAGTAATTAAAATAGGTCCGGGATTAGCTGCTGCAGAACTACCTGGTGTTGCCCCGGTGATCGTCCACGCATACGTAGGGGTTGGATTAGTAGCGTAGCAGTTGTTTACTATCTGAGTTACTGATATAAACTGACCGCTACAAACTGTTGCCGGAACTTGAATAGACACATTCGGAGGAGACTTAACGGTAACGGTTCTTGTAATTGGCAAGGATGCACAGGCATTGTTGGGGGCAATGGTAATCAGTTGTACCGTATACGTTCCGGGATTATTAAAACTGAATCCGGGATTATTACTGGTAAGTGTTCCGGAAGTTACCGAAAAGGAGGAAGCATTGGGCGAGCAGGCGGTTGGGTTCGCATAACTTACACTCCACTGAGGTGTATTAATACCGCAGGTTGCAGCAGAACTATTGTTGGTAGTTGCAACAGTAACGGGCATACAGCCTATATTGTTATCGAGTGTGAAGGAGGATGTGGGTACCGGATTTACACAAATGGTGGTTTCAGTAAAAGCACTTCCGCAGGTGCTGCTGCCACCTAAATATAAGCGAACAGTATAGGTGCCAGCAGTTGAAAAGGTAATGTTCAGGGTGTTGCTTGGGGACGGATCCCAGTTTTCTGGATTGGAATCATTGAAACGATTTCCAAGTGATTGACCCACCGCTAACGTATAGCCACTGTTGGGAGAGATTTCCCAAACCTTAAATCCATTGGTGCATTGTCCATTTGTTGAAACAGTTTTAAAATTTGGGCTAATGTTTGTTACAGATACGGGAACATTAATGCAGGTATTATTGGTAGAGGCCGATATCCCAGGTTTCGGATAGCCAGAAACATATATGGGCGTTACCGATCCCTGTGTTGTTGCGCAAGGATTGGTGGCTTCAATTTTAGCAATAAACGAGTTGCTGATACTATTACTCGTAGTGCCACATGAGTTTTTAGTATAAATATGGGTAACACTGGTTAATGTATTCGCCTGATCAAAAGTTATATTGGGGGTACCATCGTTAAATAGGATGGTATAATTGGTTCCAGGACTATTGGTAGCGATATTTGAAATGGGAAATGTGAGAGGACTATTTTCGCAAATATTTGTATTGCCTGGGCTCGCAATACCAGCAGAGGGATTACTTCCGAGATAAATAATTCTGGTTAATGTATCCTTACATCCATTATCGCCAGTTACAATTTCTAATAATGTACTGGAGCCTCTGTTATAGATATGTGTTTGCGCAGTATTAAATACAGACAAAATCAAATCTGCAGTGCCATCCCCCCAGATTATTTGATAATTTGTATTGATAGATTGTGTGCCAGAAGCATTGTTAAATGTAAAGGTGGATTGAGATGAACCCGTACAAACTGTTGTGGTTCCCGAAAGTTTCGCCTCCGGCTTTTGCTTGATGGTAACTACATTGGTTTTCTGATTGGTACACCCCTTATTGTCTGTTACTGTAAGCTTCACCGAAAAATCGTCGGTACCATTTCCATAATTTCTAAAGAATGCATGCAATGGAATAGAAGCAGTTTCAGAACTACCATCTCCAAATTCCCATTGGTAAATACTAGTAGGGGAATTGGCTTGCGGAAAAAATCCAATCGGAACGCCCGCACAATTGGTTGTAGGAGAAAAAGTAAAATCGGCCACCGGATTGGGATTTACCACCAATGCAGCTGCATTTACCGTAGTGTCTCCATTGGGTCTTCCGATTACAAGGGTATAGTTACCAGTAACATTGGCCGTATAATTTTTTTGTGTGGCTCCGGGAATGTTTACATTGTCTAATTTCCATTGATAGGTGAAGAACCCCGGAATAGAAGTCATATTCGAGTTAAGCGAGAAAGTAACCGAATTTCCATTACATATCTGAACACTTCCCGATGGAGTAGTTGAATAAACCGTATCTATAAAAAATCCTCCACCTTCAGGTATAGCCGCCGCATGCGCAGATAAATGCATCGTGCCCAGCAGTAAGCAGGGTAACCAAAACCATATGTGCTTAATTAGTTTCAATTCAGTTGCTTCATTTTAGTATCCATACCATTTTAACGCACTTTGTTTTCCTTCGGGGCAAAGTGTTCTTTTTCTTATTCGTGCTGCTTCCGTGGTGGCAAGGGTATAACTAAGAGAAAGTTCGAATCCTCCCCTCAATCGAGAAGCTGCTGTTAACTGGGAAACATTAATATCATACGATAATCCTACCCTAGCATTCCCCCACTCCATGCCAATATGCGGAATCAAAGCATCCTGATACCGATACCAAACACCCGCCATTACCGTTATATCATTTCGCTCGTTATCGTAATTATACGTACTGGTGAGGCCATGCCCATATACCACCCCCAATATAGTTTCCCGATACGATTGGGCATTCATGTAAACACCACTTACATATAATCTGTCTACTCCATTAATCAACATAGATCCACCGGCATGGAAAACATAGCGGGGACTGATATTAGCGAAAGGACTATTCGTAGGCTCTTTCGTGGCATTGATATGGTACATGGAGCCCCCGAAATACAAAGAGTTGTCTTCTGTGATGATTGAGTAGAGTAACCCTGCCGAGTAATCGAAATTCATACTGCTGAATCCGTTCTTGCTTTCACCCGTAGGTAAATTGGGGTTAAACCCCTGTGCAGTAAACTGCTGCTGAAAAGTAAAACGACTATAATCAACAATTTTGGTGTTCATGGAAGCCATAAATCCACCCCCCAGTGAATGTTGAATACCATCATTTTTAAATAGTACTTTATGAAATGCAATCGAAGGCGAAAGCGTATTCGACCGAAGCCCCCCATTGTTGGAGTTGTCGAATAATCCGGTAATGCCGATACCCAATATATCCCCTTCCTGCATTTTTTCGTGGAGCAAATTGGCGTCTAGTGAAAAAGTACCCGTTTTGTAGGGAACCATAATGGAGCTCCACTGGTCGCGGTAGCAGCCTGAAATTCGCAGATTTCCGGGAAAGGCGCCTGTAAGGGCTGGATTTAATAAAAGAGGGGACGCATAAAACTGCGAAAAGTGAGGGTCTTGTGCATGTAAGCAAGTAACCGTCAGCCAGGCTGCGACAAAAATACTCGTAGCCCGCTTATGAATGCGAAGCCAAAAAATGCACATACAGTTTTTCATTTCAACGCCGGAAAGGGTTGGGATATTGGATTCCTATTATAGGATAGGTAAAATTAATACGTATTGTGACAAAGAGAATGTTAAAAAGAAGTATATTAAATTAAAACATAATTCGTATTATGTTGTAATACAAATTGTTATATATAATAAAAATTAATTGAAATTATTAGTTTTTGGATAGTTCAGTTCCCTTCTCGTTGGCCTTCAATACCCTAAGGATATTTCCTCCCAATATATTGGTTACCTGCTTTGGAGTATAACCCCTTTGCAATAGCGCACGGGTAATGGATGGATAACAGGTTACATCATCCAATCCCTTGGGGGCAGAATTGATTCCGTCAAAATCAGAGCCCAGTCCCACATGCTCAGCACCGATTAATTTAACTATATAATCTAGGTGTTGCAGTAACTGTTCCAAGGTGGGTCTTGCATCTAGGGCTTCCTCGGCATATTTTTCCGTTACCATTGTTACGGCATATTCGGTTTGCATACCGGTTGCTTTTAAAGAATCTATTTCCGCCTTATGGGCTAATTGAAAACGGGCATCTTTTTTTCGGTAGTTGCTATCTACAAATCCGGAAAAAAAGTTGAGCGATATCACCCCTCCATTTTTTCCCATAGCCAATATCTGGTCATCCTTCAGGTTGCGCGGAACCGGACATAAACTCCACGCATTACTATGCGATGCAATTACCGGCTTGGTGGTAGTAGCGATGGCATCCCAGAATGTTTGTTCTCCTACATGCGATAAGTCTACCACCATACCCAACTCATTCATCCTTTTTACTACCTGCTTGCCAAAGTCGGTAAGTCCTTTATGGGTTTTGGCCAGACTATCCTTTTTACTGGTTTCATCCCAGGCAGAAGTGGCCCAAGAAGTGGAGTTGTTCCAGGTGAGCGTCATATAGCGGGTACCTCTTGCAAAAAGTTGATCTAATTTTTCTAGGCTGTTTTCAATCATATGTCCACCCTCCACCCCAAACATGGCGGCTAGTTTACCGGCTTTTACTGCTTGCTTTAATTCTCGACTATTACGGGTGAGCGCAATTTTGGTGGGATTTTTTTGAATGATGGCATCCAGTATATCCATTTCCCGATTGGCAAACTGATAGGGTTCAGGTTTCTCACCATCACACCAAACCGAAAAAAGTTGCACATCCAAGCCTCCTTCTTTCCATCGCTGTAAATCGGAATGGGTTTTTCCTTTCAGGTTATCATCCATACTAACTTTTTTCTCGATACTGGCAGTGAGTATATCATTGTGCGAATCCACAACAATGGCTTTTTTATGAATGCGGTCTGCATTTTGCGAAAGGCCAAGAACCGGTAACAGCAGCAGGAAAAATAATTTTGTTTGCATAAATAGTTATTGCGTGATGAGTTTTTGTAAAGCACTTATCAATTTACTAAAATCTGCCGGCGCATTATTGCTCAGTACAATCAGGGTTTTGCCATTATAGAGCGACCGAATAATCTGGGTTTTATATCCCGGGTTATCGCCATTATGACCCACTATATTATGTTCCGGAGAATTATCGATTATATCCCATCCAAAACCATAGTCCGAAATCTTGCCATCATTCAATACCATGGGCGTGTATGCTTGTTTAAGAGTTGCAGCCTGAATAAGGGTATTATTCCGCAATGCCTCATCCCACTTCAACAAATCCTGCGCGGTAGAACTGATTCTACCCGGACCTTCCCGATGACCCAACCAGATGGTATAATTAGAAGACGGAAAGGAATCGGCCGGCAAAAAAACAGTTCGGGTAGAATCAGGTATATGCCCCCGTGCAAAATTTTCTATAGCCGATCTTTCTGCCGGTGTGCGTAAGTCGGTATGCTGCATGCCCAGCTTTTGAAAAATTTCTGTGCGACAGATTTCTGTAAAATCTCTTCCCGAAGCTTTTTCAGCAATGCTGGCTAATAATACATAACCGGTATTACTGTATTCGTATTTGCTTCCCGGCACAAACTGGGTGGGTGGTGCATAGCGCTGGAGGTACTGAATGATGTCTTGATTATCGGCCACTTTATTTTTATCCCAATGTTCATCCATAATCGCCTGGTAATCTGGCAAGCCGGATGTGTGCGTGAGTAAATGCCGAATGCTGATATTTTTATACGGTATCGAAAAATATTTTTCTACCGGGTCATCAAATTGTAGTAGTCCACGCTCCTGCAAAAGCATAATCACCATAGCGGTAAACTGTTTGCTTACCGAAGCCAGCTCAAACAAATCAGTTTTTTTAAGCGGGGTGCGAGTAGCAAAATCGCGGAATCCGGTTGCCCGGTTGTATACTACCTTTCCTTCCTGTGCTATCAGCACAACCCCACTGAATGTTTGGTTTTCTAAATAGGGAGCCAGAACCGCATCCACCTGCGCAGACTTTTGGGCCCCTGCAAATAATGGAAGTAACAACAATAAAAAACGAAATTTCATATCACCAATTTTTCAATTAGTCAGGTAATGTAACAGTAAAAATAGCTTTAGAAAGGTATAAAAATTTCTAATCGAATCCTAGTCCTTCTTTTCGTACACGGCACATAAGGTATTTCCTCTTTCCCCACAAATAATGGTAGAAGGCTTAACCAGTGCTTTCAGTTGTAATAAGGTTCTTTTGAAACTCTTTTTAAATGAACTTGCTTCCGATGCAGCGGGGGCCGGT
>JBIINW010000217.1:0-4374 GCA_044337245.1 Sediminibacterium sp.
CTTGTTTTCAAGCCAAGGGCAGATTTTTTCTAAACCTATTGGTTATGCTATTCAATTTAAATGCCATCATCGGGTTCTACATAAGCAGGGTTAAATCTTTCCCAATGCTTTTCGTAAAGAGAGGTATGCAAAAACCAAATGGCAGCGAAGCTTAGCAAACAGGAAATAATTACCAACGGAAGCATATTGAAAATAAGGTTATGCATTAAGCCGATGAAAACTGGAAATATAACAAACAATAGGTTTGCGATAAATGATGTCCCTTTGCCACCTGAATTTTCAGGAACGGAAAAGGGGAATTCTTTAATGATAAAATAGGCATTAATGTAGGTCAATAAAACTAAATTTCCGATTGCCAATAATAGATTGGGAATGGCTATCCAGCCTAAGAGCCAAATACCCAGTAGGGAGCAAATTAAGGCGAATGGGGCGCAAAATTTACATAAGATCGATTTTACAGTTCCAGTTATGAGGGCACCCGGAAACCGAATAGGCGCTATGTAGAAAATCCAGGCTGCTTTATATTTTTCTGAGATTTTGCTATAGGTTAACGCTCCATTTATAAATAACATAGAAATATAGAGAGCCGACAATAACATGTACTTAAAATTTTTTTCTGAAGATGCAATATCCATATTTGAAATATCCTTCTTAGAATACATCATTAAAATGGCATATACTACGATATAACCTATACCGGGATAGGTTTTCAACTTAAAATCACGGCTTCTTGCAGTGAGCAGCCAAGTAAATTCAAACCCCATTTTTTCAGCCCCATTGCGAGTAAATTTATCTGATAGCCACTGATAATATTTTTTTCTGGTTGGCTTGAATGTTTTCTCCGCACCGATTAATTCAACTGCCAAAGTTGTCTTGTTCTCTTCCGATCCGGAAGTGTTTATGCCAGCCAACTTTCGATTAAAGGAAGGAGCAAAATAAATTATCATTACCCGAATTGCAATTATGGGAACTACAAAACCAAGGGTAGCCGCCATTATTCGAATCATGCCACCTCCAGCTACTCCCTGATGTAGAATTTGCCAGGCAGCTGCAAACCAATAGGAAGGAATGAGCAAACTGGTAAAATTTTCTGGAAAGGTATACGACTTAAATGAGTCACTCGACATCCACCGGGGGATTAGTTGATATCCTCCGTAAATAACAATAGCAAGAAATATCTGGAAATTAGTTACTAAATTTTTAAAACGTTCAATGGATGTGTATTTCAGCATCAATAGATAGAAAACATTCAGTAGGAATACCGAAAAGATTATAACTAGTGGGACCAAAATTGCAAAACCGAATATTCCGGTCCACCCATCCTTTATGAAGAGTGTTATGGCTGCGGGAACTGAAATGGGGATGGCTAAATCGAGAATAAAAATAATTAAGTGAAGGATACGTGATATCAAAAAAGTTCGATCGTTTACGGGTTTGGGAAGTATAATCTGATTGTCCCTTCCATCCAGCAATACAGCAGTAAATTCAGTAATCAGCATAAGAGAAAGGATGATGATGAAGAGTGAAAAAAGCAACACCATCTTCACTAATTTATCTGCACCGGAAAACAAAGGGAATATTAAAACTGAACCTAATAAAATATATAGGAAGAAACGGGCAATTCCCATAAACTTCGATGGCTTTCCTCCTGTTTTTTTATTTTTTCTGTTCAGATGTATGGGCCTACGATCATCCATCAGCAATTTTGCCGTGAGAATCGCCCTTAGTTGGGCAATATTTACCCCCATTCTGGTGTAATACCCTTGGGGTAATAACAGTAATTTAAGTAGTAACTTTTTCAAGTGGGATGTTATTAAGGATTTATGGCCTGAATTAAGTCGGAAGCAGCATGCCCCATGGTATCATTGGAAGTGAGCTGGGCAAATATTTTTTCCAGACTGCTATTATTACCCGATTGTGCCTGTAACTCTTGTATCGTGCCCTGCGCAATTACGGTTCCCTGATGGATTAATACAATTAGGTCGGAAACTTTTTCTACCACATCCATCATATGACTGCAATAAAAAATTGTTTTTCCTTCTGAAGCTAATTTAGAAATCAGGTCTTTAATAATCAGTACGCTGTTGGCATCTAATCCACTGAGGGGCTCGTCTAAAATAATTATATCCGGGTTATGCAGGATGCCGGAAATTATCAATACTTTCTGTTTCATACCCTTACTAAAAGTATCCATCCGCTGATCAATCTGTGCTTCCAAACCCAGCGCCTGTAACATTTTCAGAATACGTTCCTGTGCAGTTGCTTCGGGCAATTCGTACAGTTCCGACATCAAGGTGAGAAACTCGCGGGGAGTGAGCACATCATAGAGCTCTGCCAATTCGGGCACATACCCGATTTTTCTTTTTACAGCTAACAAATCATCCCGCAGATTGATGCCGGCTACTTCAACTGTTCCCTCGTAATCGTCTATCAGTCCGCATAAAATTTTTACCGTAGTACTTTTTCCGGCACCGTTCGGACCAATATAGCCAATTACCTGACCGGCTTGTATGGTTAGGTTAATGCCATTCAGCACTTGTTTGGTTCCGTAAGATTTATGTACCGATTGAAGAGAGATGATGGGTTGCATGATAGATAGCTTAAAATTATAAGTAAAGTTAACGGTAATTATATTTTTTGATAGCTGGATTCGATTGTTTTCAATTGTTGTTGTAATTGTTCCAGCACTTTTTTCTGTTGTGCAGTAGGGGGGTAGTCGGCACCCATCGAA
This sequence comes from Sediminibacterium sp., assembly GCA_044337245.1. Classification (GTDB taxonomy): domain Bacteria; phylum Bacteroidota; class Bacteroidia; order Chitinophagales; family Chitinophagaceae; genus Sediminibacterium. The sequence continues at coordinate 2,732 of JBIINW010000217.1, forward strand.
AGGGCTTCTTTGGATAACCCTAGTAAGTGTTCGAAAAGTTGACTTGGATTGCGGAAACTATCCCAGCGGGCACCGGTTTGATGTACATCTATCAGTTTTGCTTCCAGCTGATAAATGGCATTTTCTCTTTTAAGGGAAGCGGGTGTATTGGTTTTTAGTAAAGCGGCTCTTTCTGTTTCCATTTTTTCTATTAAGGCATGGGTACGCCGTATCGCCGAAAAAAGGGTTTGTCCCCAAGTATATTGCGCTTGAATTTCTGCCGCAGTAGCTTTTGATTCTGGGTCTTTCAGCAATACAATGGGCTGTTGCAGCCGAAGGTTATCTGCTTGCAAAACCAACTGATATTTTCCGGGCGGTAGGCGAAGTCCATCTAAACCCGGTGCCATATCTAAATCATTGATATAGGGTAACCGGGTGCCGTTTTCATCCAGCGTTACAAAGGGTTTACCTCGTGGAATGGTTTTGAATACTGGCGCTTTTACAGATTCGTGTGATAGCGAAAACCATACTCGATTGATGCCCTTCAAGTTAGTACCTGTTAGGGTTGTAATGGTATCTGCTTTTTCATTGGTTAAATAAATCGTAGGTGCTTTGGTAAGCGTATCGCGTAAAAAATATTGCGCTACTGCCTGGTCTTCGGGGTTCTGTCCACTCTTTACACCATCTCCGCCATCATGATTTCTGTTCTGCTGATTAAATCGATAGGCTGTTCTGAGTGGGTATAATTGTGTGGCCGATGTGTTTTTTGCTTTACTCCATTCCCGAATCGCTGTTATATCATCCAAAATATAAATGCCTCTGCCATAGGTTGCCACAATCAAATCTCTGAACTGCGGTTGAATATCGATATGGTACACGGGTGCAGGGGGCAGATTGCGTTTTAATTGTATCCATTCTTTTCCATCATTGCCACTTACATACAATCCATTGTCGGTACCCGCAAATAATAGTCCGGGTTGTGCTGGATCTTCTTTTATAAAATGGACAAACCCATTGTTAGAGCGAGGTAGGTTGCCGGTAACAGATTGCCAGGTTTTACCATAGTTGGTGGTTTTAAAAATAAATGGATCATTATTTCCTTCCATTTGATAATGGATACTTACATAGGCAGTGCCCTCCCCAAATTCGGATGCACAGATATTACTCACCGTTCCCCAGGGTGCCAGAGCAGGAATATTTTTACTTACCAGCGTCCAGGTTTGTCCTTCATTTTGGGTAACATAAATCTGTCCGTCATTACTGCCCGTCCATAAAACCCCTTTCTTTACTGGCGACTCTGCAATAGCAAATAAAGTGGAGCCATCAAACGTCATCAGGTTATCATTTGCAATACCCCCCGAATTTTGCTGCCGGCTTTTGCTATTGGTGGTAAGGTCGCCACTGATGGTAGTCCATTGCATACCGGCATTACTGGTTTTATGCACAAACTGACTACCCACATATACTACGCCCGGCTGATGTCGTGAAAGGGTCATGGGAAAATTCCAATGCCAACGATAAGGAACATCAGCGGGCGCCCATCCATATCCGGTAAGGGGCCAAACGCGCACATCGTGGGATAAGCCGGTGGTTAAATCGGTTACATCCAATCCACCATCATAACATCCCGACCAGATAATATTGTGATTGAAAGGATCAGCCTG
>JBIINW010000002.1:0-43593 GCA_044337245.1 Sediminibacterium sp.
GGTGGGTAGTTTGACTGGGGTGGTCGCCTCCTAAAAAGTAACGGAGGCTCGCAAAGGTACCCTCAGTACGGTTGGTAATCGTACGTAGAGCGCATTAGTAAAAGGGTGCTTGACTGTGAGACAAACACGTCGAGCAGGAGCGAAAGCTGGCTAAAGTGATCCGGTGGTTCTGCATGGAAGGGCCATCGCTCAAAGGATAAAAGGTACTCCGGGGATAACAGGCTGATCTTACCCAAGAGCTCATATCGACGGTAAGGTTTGGCACCTCGATGTCGGTTCGTCACATCCTGGGGCTGGAGAAGGTCCCAAGGGTTCGGCTGTTCGCCGATTAAAGTGGCACGTGAACTGGGTTCAGAACGTCGCAAGACAGTTCGGTCCCTATCTGTGGTGGGCGCAAGTAAATTGAGTGGACATGACCTTAGTACGAGAGGACCGGGTCGTACGTGCCGCTGGTGTATCTGTTATGCCGCCAGGTGTAATGCAGAGTAGCTATGCACGGCAAGGATAAACGCTGAAAGCATCTAAGCGTGAAACCTTCCACAAGATGAGTTTACTTTTAAGGGCCGTCAAAGACTATGACGTTGATAGGCTACAGGTGTAAAACTGGTAACAGTAAAGCCGAGTAGTACTAATTGCCCGTATGCTTTATTTTTTTTTCTTGTAGCTGACTAGCTTCCCAATATGTACATTATTAAGTCGTTCATTCGACTGTAAAACCTTATGGTGGTTTTGCCGGGGGTGTTCACCTCTTCCCATTCCGAACAGAGAAGTTAAGTCCCCCATGGCCGATGGTACTCGCATCACGCTGGGAGAGTAGGTAGCTGCCATATTTATTAAAAAAGCCTCACTGTTTATTCAGTGAGGCTTTTTTGTTTTCCTGAGGTCCAGCGGACCGGCACCCTACTCACACTACACGCTCGCTCTATTTCCCCAAGGTCCAGCGGACCGACACCACTCTCACACTCAAACTCACACTCACACTGTTTTTAGTGGGGCTTTTTTGTTTTTATACAGTTAGCGATTTTGTCAACTTTTACATAAACGAATTCCGGGGAAGCAGACACTGATATTCCGACTAGTATGATTATTAATAAGATAAAAATTAAGTCCATTTTTTGTTTTTAATTGGAAGCGATTTAAAACGTAACCCTAACATTCCCACTGTTCATACTGTCTGGAGATTTACAAAAAACCTTAATTTACAAATGGCTTTTATTTTAAACAACCGGCCATTTAAAGGTTGAAATCAGCGGAACGCGCATTCCACTGGCAGATGATTTTCTTGCAGCTTCTATAATTTCAAGCACATGTAAGGCATGTTCAACATTTATCAGAGGCTCAGTTTTATGCACCATTGACTCCGCAACTTTTGTTGCACCTTCCTGCCACATGTAGCCACCTGTTTCTTTTTCATGAAGCTGTCCTGGTCGTTCCCATGAATCGTCGAGGATTACGCCATTGGTTTCCCAATCGTAACCAATCAGCCTCATATTCCCTTTATCCCCGAAAATCTGGATGGAATGCAACTGCTGGCCTTTGGCCTCATGGCCATGCGGATCAAAATAATTGAAGCCACACATCACATGGCTGATGATGCCATTGCCATGGTCCATCAACACGTGGGCATTGTCCTCTTCCTCCACTTTTATTTTGCCTTTTTCATCAATAATTCGTTCCGGATTAACAATACTAAGCATGGCCATTACTGATTTAGCCGGACCGAGTAAACCTGTTAAAGTTGCCATGTTGTACACCCCCAAATCAGGCATGCTACCACCGTTTTTCTCGTAGAAAAAAGATGACCATCCCGGACCTGTATGTCCATACTGACCATGCGCACTTGCAACCCGTCCTAATTTTCCTTCCCTTATGCAGCGGCTCATAAAAGCAAACTGTGGACTATTCACAACTGCAGGGGCTCCCCAGAGCTTCAGTTTTTTTCTGTTAGCCAATTCCAGCAGCGCTTTACCTTCTGCATAGGTATTTGCCATGGGCTTTTCACTCCACACATGCTTTCCTGCAAGCAGCGCTTTTTTGTTCAGTTCTCCATGTTGTTGCATGTCGGTGAGGGTTACCATCATGTCAAATGGCACTCCTTTCAACAAGGAATCTATATCGGCATAAGTTGCCGCCTTTACTTTGTATTGTTCATTCTGAGCAACTGCCCTTTCATGCCTGATATCACACAAACTCACAATTTCAATGGATGGGGATGATTGTAAATGTGGAATATACCTGTTGCTTACACTGCCACAACCAATTATGGCTACCCGTATCTTTTTGATTTCTGCGACTGCTGCCAATGATTCCAGTGATGCGAGCAAGGATGCAGCTCCCGCGGAAGCTGCGAAAGTTAAAAACTGTGAACGAGACATGTGCTGATTCATAACCGTGTATTAATATTTTGGTAAACTATGATTATTTGACCGGTTTCAAGCCTGTTTTGCCAGTAAATCCATAACAGCTTTACTTGAGTAATCAGGTGTAATCTTTTTTTAGGCTTTATTATAATTAATAAAAAATCTAACACCATAATTCGCAAAAAAAATTCACGGATTTTTGAATTAATTTCTTCTTTCTAGTTAGCCAATTACTTTCAGTAATTTCATCGTATTTCGCTATTTTCTAAATTTTTGCTAACGGTTTGCGGCTACCCGAAGGGCAGGCGATTCACCACAAATGTTGATTAAAAGTACAAATGTTCCTGTAACCACAAATCTGTCTTTGGAACACGTAACCCCGCCTTTTGGGTAGGTGCTGTTGGTGGCTGTTGCTTTTGTCAAATTAGGTACAAATTTCATGGTCTCGTTCTTGGTTGCTGCTGTGTCGAACAGTGAATACCACCACCGTGCCAATTTTGAGGCATTGCATTTATGAATACAATTTTTCTTTTGGGAAATTGTTCTTCAAATATTTTCCGAACCCTATCTTCCTTTTCTTTTGATGAGCCTTCCGATGTATAACTTGAAATAAGCACAAGTCCATTCGTTACTAAATAGTTTAAATAGCTTGAGGCTGGAACTCTAAGTAAAGTATCTCCAACTTTTGGGGCTTCGGAAATATAAAAACGATTTGCAGGTATGTCGTATGATACCTTTGAAGTATAATCTTGGATTGCTACTATTTTCTTTGTTATCAAATCTGGCAGAGGAACTTTTACAATATTGAATGGTTTGCCGTCTTGGTCAGTCGCATTTTTTAATGTTTGAAAGGTCTCATTTAGTCGTTGATAATTCATTTTATTAATTGGGTTCAAATCCTTTTCTGCTTCGTCAACCCAAGCCAATAAAATAGTATTTGCATTTGAAAAACGTACAAATTCATCAGAATGTTGAACGCCTCCACCAACATAATTGCCTATTATTCGTCTGTAAAAACCATTAGGGTCTTCTGCTAATCCTTGTTTGATCCAAATAACTGTTGATACGCCCAAAACATTTTTGAGTTCACTTTCCATAAATTCTTTGGTCAGTTCAGGATTGCGGTTTTTCATAGCAGACTCACATACAATGAGTGTCCCCTCTCCATTTACTTCTATATTTCCGCCTTCGGTAACAACTTTGGTCTTGAAAATTTTTGCACCTTCTGCAACAGCCATCAAACTATCTACTGCTCCTGATTTATTAATAGATGGCAATATCTTGTTAAGATACTTGTTTACGCTGTCTTGATTATTATTGTTTTTTTCTTTCAAAAATTGAGGAAAGCCATAATGATTCCAATCAAAGTCGGCCACACCTAATTCTCCTTTAATATTTATCAAAAATGCTGCACCATGATCTCTAATCCAGTAACGGTCTCCTGGCATTACATAGAACCTAATATTTGAAGTGTCTATTTGTTGGCGTTTCAAATAATTTTTAGCAGTCTGCATTAAACTGTCGGAATCAAATGCAATTTTCACAGTTACAGTCGGTGTAAGTGTTTTTATCATTTCTGCTACCACAGGATAAAAGCCAAGTGAACTGTCTGCCTCCCAACCTAGCCAAACAGCATCTTGTTGCTCCCATTCGGCAGGCATATAATATTTGTCTTGTTGTTGGTTACAAGATAAAACGATAACAACATTTAAGAAGAGGAATAATTTTTTCATTATTTATAGATTTTTAATTTCAAAGTGTCTTTTGAGTTGGGAGTGTCGCTTCGAAATTGACACCAACGTTTTGCAGCTTGGCGAAGTGGCGGAAATCGAAGCACAAATGTTCAGTTTTGCACAAAAGTTCAATCGAAGAACTGAACTTGAATTTAGCACTAAACCCGCCATTTTGCCAAACTGCTGTTATCTGTTCGGGCATTTTGTAAGTTAATAGTGTTTTTACATTTCGGATAATTTGTACAACCTAAAAAATTTCCGTATTGTCCGCTTCGCTTGGTCATAAATCCGCTTCTGCAACTCGGACAAAGTATAGTGTTCTCTAATATTTCTATGTTGTCAAATGTCTGATTGCAACTTGGATAATGTGAACAACCTAAAAACAGATTGTGTTTTACTGAATTTTGTTTAATTACAAGTTGTCCTGTTTGACAATATGGACAATTTGTTTTACTCAACTTTTCGTTGTTTGCAGTTAGTAAAAAATCGTTGTCGGTTACTAATTCCTCTGCAAATAATGAAACATCGTTTGGAATAAGCAACACGACTTCGTTTTTAGTTCTTGTTAATGCCACATAAAACAATCTTCGTTCTTCTGCAAAACGATATTCCTCATCATCATTTAATAACAACGATAACATCGGGTCGTCCGTCATTTTGTTGGGAAAACCGAGTAAATGATTTTTTAAGTTTAGCACAATTACGTTTTCAGCTTCCAACCCTTTTGATTTATGAACAGTTATGTATTTGAGTTCTATATCTTCAAAACCTTTTACTTCCAATTTGTCACCACGTTCGTAATATTTTATTTTGCTGTTAGGTGTGAGTTTGATAAATTCATTGATGTCAAAACTATGACGACCTAAAACCAAAATAGGTTTGTTTCCGTTTTTCTCGATAAGTGTTTGGATTTCATTGATGAAAATATCTTCTGCATTGTTTTGTGAATAATAGACAAACTTTATAGGGTTTTCCAAAGGCTCTTTTTTAGACTTCGGATTTTTGGAGATTTGTTTGGTGTTTTTTTGAATGTATTTTGAAGTTATGTCAATGAGTGATTGCGAATTTCGATAAGTTTGCTCAATGAATAATTGCTCGTATTTACCAACATATTTTTCAAAATTGCTGAACAAAGAAATGTCGCTACCGGCAAAACGATAAATAGACTGCCAATCATCTCCAACGCAAATTAGTCTTGCTCCCGATAATTCCCGAATTTGTTTCATTAGATTGAAACGAGAATACGAAATGTCTTGATATTCGTCTATGATAATGTGCTGATATGTATATTTAGGTTTGTTTGTTTTAACAATGTCAGTTGCCTGATTTATCATATCGTTAAAATCAATTTCGCTTTTCTCTTTGAGTTTATTGTCGTACTTTTTTAAAATTGGAAGTGCAAACTTCAAAAAGATTTCTTGTCTTTCGAGCATAAATCCGTTTTCAGCTTTGTTTTTGTCTGAAAACAAAGTGATAATTGAATTATAATCTAACTGTTTTGATTTGGAAAGATTGACAAACGTTATGATAAGATTTGTAATTTCTTTCCCAAAATTCTTATCGTTGTCCGTGACTTTTGCATAGATGCTTTTTGTGTCCCTTGGCTTAAAAATTACATTTTCGTTTTCCAAAATTTCGCGTAGTTTGTCGAGCAAAATATGGTCTCTGTTATAGTAAGAATATGTTTCTAAAAGTTTGGTGTTATGCGTTTTATGAGCTTCACGTTTTAACTCCATTTCTTCCACATATTTTTGCTCATTAAATGGCGTAAGCCATTTGGCTCTGTTGTTTTCATCAACGCCAAAATGCTCTAAATAAATGTTATAATCTTTCAGATAAAAGTCAGGGCGATAAACGGTATTGCCAAATGGATAGATTTTTTCGTACTCATATTCGATGCCATTTAAATACAAGAAATTAGCTATGGTCAATTCTTCAACACTTTTTACTTTTTCGCCTTGAATGGTGTCAAGTTCTGCTCTTACTACCTTGTTTAATTCGGGTTCACATTTAGATTTTAAAGTCTGAAAATCTACTCCTTTTTCGGTGTCTAATTTTTCTCCAAGAGAATTAAAACTTTCGTGTTCTTCTGGAATGTTCATATAACACGCAATATATACGATGTATGCTTCCAACGCTTCCGCATTGTTGAAAATCTCTTTTTCTAAATATTCTTTGACAACATTACTTAATGTGTTTTCATTTGTCAATGCTGGAACATTTTCAATGTTTTGTTTTATGGTATCGTACCCCAGTTTATGAAAAGTCGTTGCTCTTGCGTCAAGTCCTATGTTTTTTAGTCGTTCATTTAATTCATCTACTGTTTTTTTAGTGAACGATAAAAGTAAAATGTTCTCGGGTTTTACATTTTTCTGCTCAATAAGATATTTAACTTTCCCAAGAATTGTCAAAGTTTTTCCCGAACCTGCTCCTGCAATTATTAAGTTTGAATATTCGTCTGTTATAAGTGCAATTCGTTGTTGGTCATCCAATTTTTTACCTTCAACGTCATCAAGATATTGGTTAAGTTTTTCTTTTTGAGTACGAACATAATTTTGATTATATCGGACGATGTAATTGTCAAAATCGCTAAAAATATTATTGAATTTTTTGACAGTTTCTTCTTTCTTGTAAAAGTCCGTTTTGTTTTTAAAATATTTTCCTAATGCTGAATATTTTGATTTTATTTGGTCACGTTGGACCCAAGTCGTATAATCGTTTAACTCTTGAATTGTGTCAAAAAACGAAGCAATTTGCTGTAAATTGGATAGGTAAGTAGTGTCTTGATATTTTTTCTTTTCTAACGATTGTCGGTAAACAATAAACGCCACTAAGAATGCAACCGCAATGATACTAATTGTCAATGTCATACTTCTTACTCGTGTTATTTAGACTTCGTTTGTTTCATCTGGATTTCGTTTTGCCTGACAGATAACTAGCTTATACCCGCTATCCTCTATCGCTTAGTTATCCAACTGTTGTTCGTTATGCGTGTAAGTGTAGCGCCGTATTCAAATATAATTAATTTATCATAAATCATCCAAAACACTCATAATTTGTTGTTCACCAACACAGACACACCCGTATAAGTCTCAAAGGGCTTGTTAATTTAAGTCTTCCCCATCGCAAAATACCTCTTACCAAAAACATTTCATCACCCTCTTTTACTGACATCATTTTCGGTGTTTTCACCGATTGCCCTTCTGACTCCCCCTGCATAACTTGCCTATTTTATTCCACTACCATGAAGCGGCTCATCCTCGTACTTCTTTTCGGATGCTTATTTTCTTCCTGTTCGGTTACCCTGGTACCCGAATACAATGCATCCCTCTACCAAAAAATCGTTACCACCGCTGCCCGTAACGACCGGCTGTATATCGACCTACTGCAATCGGATACAGCCCATCGCGCCTTCTCTCAGTATGCCAAAAGATATGCAGCTTTAGAAACCTCCATCCAATCTATCAACCTGCAATACCAGGCACGCGCCAACAACAGCGTATTCTTGCCCATTCTGGAAAATATACAAACCCTTTTTCTAAAATATAAGGAAGAACATAAAAAACATACCGCCCCCCTAACACAGGCAGAAATCAAACTGTATCAAACCTATACCCGCGATTACTGGAAACCCTTACTGATTGCTGAAAATGCTTTACGATAATATATAAAACAACTGTATGCAATTTGATGTACATGAAACGCTGGCAGGCATGATGGGCGCCCTGCAAAAACAATTTTCAAAAGACTGGCCCCTGATAAAATCAGCGGCTCATCAGTTTTTACAAGCGCGAATTCTACGACTGGCACTACTGGCAGAACTTAGACTAACCGGACAATTGCCTCCTGCTTTTTTTTCTGAGCGTATGAAAGATGAACAGTTATTACTACAGTCCGAACTTCACGCCATCACCATCGTAACCCTTGCTGCCGCCCAAAGAGCCGCCCGAGCTGCAATGCAGGTTTTTACGCGGGCCATCGACAAGGCACTTCCTATTTAATGGTATACAGAATCTGTACAACATGCCCACATCTATTCCGGATCCGGTACATCAAAAGGCGATTCTTATTTCCTTTCTGCAATTAAGAAGGGCGATTGGCTGGTGCGGCATTGGCTTGCCCATATTTTTATTACTTGCTTTTACTTTTCAATATCCGCATTGTTCCCTGCCACCCAGTATCAGTCATTTTTATTATACGGGTTTGGGTACTTACTTCACCGGAACTCTTTTTGCCGTGGCCATTTTTTTATTCTATTACCGAATGCCCGAAAAAACAGATCGCCTCGCAGCACAGTTAGCAGCCGTAGCTGCCTTGGTGGTTGCTTGTTGCCCAACTAATCCCTATTGCAATAGTTGTATTACCTGTATCCAAATCGAATGGATTCCCCACCCAATCACAACAAAACTGCATTACGGGGCTGCACTGGTATTTTTTTTAGTGTTGGCCTTCTTTTGCATTTTTTTATTTACCAAAACCCACGCAACCCTTCCCGAAACACCTCAAAAGATAATTCGCAATCGGTTGTATACAATTTGCGGGTATACCATCCTCATTTGTTTGGGTCTGCTGGCATTGCAAGAATGGTGGTGGTTTATCCAACGTGTGCCATTGATTAAGGGGTCATCCACCACATTTGTTGCAGAAAGCATCGCCCTACTTGCATTCGGTATTTCGTGGCTGGTAAAAGGGGAAACCATTTGGAAAGATATTCGCTGAAATTTTACAGATGCGACGGATTAAGAAAAGGGGTAACAAAAAGTATGTGCAAAAAAAACCTGCAATAGAAAATTGCAGGTTTTGAGAAATGCTATTTTTCACTCAATTTCCTCCGTCGCTTAACGCTCTTTTCCTTCTCCGAATAGTCTTCCGACAACGGAGGAGACTATTCGGTTCGGAGGAATAATCTGCCTAATTCAGCGGCATATTTTTATACATGGATAAGAAGTTTCTGAGATGTTTTTACATATATCAAATTAGCCCATGATGACTTTGGTATTTGGTGCTGCCATTATATTATAAGCGATGGTGATTTGAACTCCGAAGCGCATAGTTTCCTCCCGCCGAGGCGAATCGGAAGACTACGCGAGGAAGGGAAATATATCTAACGGATGTTGATTTGAACTCCGAAGCGCACAGTCTCCTCCTTCGTCGGAAGACTGTGCGAGGAAGTGAAAAGATGCAACTGAACTGTTTTAAATAGCATGTTGCTGGTTAAGCTACTTCCTCCCCAGCCGCAGCTTCCAATAATCGAAACCAATCTTCCCTTTCCAGTTGAATACTTTGTGCTTCTTTAGCTTCGAGTAATCTTTCCAGCTTGGTAGTTCCTACTACCGGTAATATGCCGGAAGGATGGCGTAGCAACCAAGCCAATAAAATCTGATTTTCACCGGTTTGATATTTTGCAGCCAGTTCGGAAGTGCAACTGCGAATAGCCCGGTAGCGAGGATGGGTTTCGTCGCTGATAATGCCTCCACCCAAAGGTGCCCAGGCCATAGGAATAATTTCATGTTCTATGCAATGCGACAGGGTTCCGTTGGTAAAAGCATCCCGCATAAGAAGGGAGCACTCTATTTGATTGTAGGCTATCGGCACCCATTTTTTTAGCATACTGGTTTCTGCCGGCAAAAAATTGGAAACCCCAAAGGAAATAATTTTACCTGCCTGTTGTAATTGGGTAACGGCTTCCGCAACTTCTTCCGGGTGTAACAAGGGATCGGGACGATGGATTAAAAGCAAATCGAGGAAATCGGTTTGCAAATTTTCGAGCGATCTTTCAGCAGACCGAATAATATGGCTGGCGGAACTGCTATAAGATTTGATACTATGTTCCGGACGGTTGGGCGTTTTCATCTGAATACCACATTTAGAAATGAGCTGCATTTGTTGTCGCCGGCCAAGATTGAGTTGGAGGGCTTCTCCAAATTCGGCTTCCGTGGTATAGTCGCCATAAATATCAGCATGGTCAAAAGCGGTAATGCCGGCATCCAAGCAGGCATCTATCATCTGGTGGTATTGGGCACGGGTAAATCCTGCGCCCCAAATACCCCAGCGCATACAACCGGCAATGGGGGCGGGGATGGGTGTCTTTTTCATAGTTAAAAATAAATAAATCCTGTTGAGGTTAGCACATAAAAAAGTCCGACGTTAGCCGGACTTAAACAATTTCTAATGTGCAAGAAGATTAATAGCGATTGTATCCGCCGTCTCCGCCACCGCCACGGTTGTATCCACCACCGCCGCCGCCACGGTTTCCACCGTAGCCACCGCCGCCGCGATTTCCACCACCGCCGCCACCGCCGAATTTCTTTTTGTAGCCACCTCTTTCTCCTTCAGGACGAGGAGTTGATTCGTTCACTACAATTTTACGACCCAATACTTCTGTGTCGTGTAGAGCGGCAATAGCAGCACGTGCAGCTTCGTCGTCCGTCATTTCCACAAAACCAAAGCCTTTGCTACGGTCGTTGTTGAATTTGTCAGTAACAATTTTGGCACTGCTTACCTCACCAAAGGGGGCAAAAAGATTCTGCATGTCTTCACTGGACATATTCCAGTTCAGATTTCCAACGTAAATGTTCATTTAAAAAAAATTTGATGATCAAAAACCAATGAGAAAACAGTAACCATAACCTCGAAGCATTTACGTAGAAACCCTCATGGAAAAAGGCGAACTGTCATTGGACGCCCGAAGATAGTCATTTTATACAATACAACGTATTTTTTTCATTTTTCTCTATAGGCTGCCAAAGACAAGTTTAGACCTGTTTTTAACAAAAAACCCCGCAAATTGCAGGGTTTTTTGTTAAATAGGGTTGAATGGGCTATTCCCCAATTACTTCAAATTCAATTTCTACCAGATTTCCATTACCAAAATCGATGGAACCTTTGTGAATACCCAGCTCTTTCACCTCTTCGGTGATGCTGATGCGTTTGCGATCAATTTCGTATCCTTTCTGGTCACGGATAGCGCGGGAAATTTGCAATGAAGTTACACTTCCGAAAATTTTACCACTGGTACCGGTTTTAGCACCCACTTTAACAGGAGCAGATTTTAGAATGTCGATTACCTTATTCAATTCCGCCAGCATGGCAGCTTCTTTTTTGGCAACAACTTTCAGCTTCTCTTCGTGCTGCTTCAGGTTAGAAGGGTTGGCTTCTACCGCTAATTTTTGTGGGATGAGGAAGTTACGGGCATATCCGTTTCTAACATTTACCAATTCGTGGCGACCGCCCAGATTGTCTACATCCTGAATTAATATTACTTGCATAGGTTTAATTTAGTCCCAAGTGCCCAGTTCTCCAATTGGGGAACTGTCTCCCGGTGTTACCCGAGGTTAGGGAAGGTTCACTAATTTTTTATTTTAACAGGTCGGTCACGTAAGGTAATAACGCCATTTGACGAGCTTTCTTAACTGCTTCCTGCACTTTACGCTGATACTTTAAAGAGTTTCCAGATAAACGACGAGGCAATAATTTTCCTTGCTCGTTCACGAATTTCTTCAGAAAATCGATGTCTTTATAATCAACATATTTAATGCCATATTTCTTAAAGCGACAGAATTTTTTCTTGGGCTTCTCCTGCTTGATGGCGGTCAGGTATTTGATTTCATTCTTTGCCATGATTAAGCCTCCTGTTTTTCTTTATCCTGCATTGCAAATCCGCCATTTCTTTTTACATGGTTGTACTCGACGGCGTATTTGTCGAGACGTGTAATCATGTGGCGCATAACTTTTTCGTCGCGCAACAGTTGAATTTTCAGTTTTTCATTGGCATCAGCTGGTGCCGTGAATTCAAACACCCAGTAAATACCAGTTGTTTTTTTCTGAATGGGGTAAGCGAGTGATTTTAATCCCCATGGGTTACTGTGCACAGAGGCACCTCCCAGTTCTGCTACCAGATCGGCATATTTCTTTTGTGAAGCTTTGTAATCTTCATCAGAAAGTACCGGGGTAAAAATCACCATCAATTCGTAATGGTTCATTCCCTTGTTTTTTAGGTTTTTAATTTGGTTTATCCCAATGGACACCCGCCGAGGCGGGAGAATCTGCCAAAACAGATTTGGGGCAGCAAAGGTAAGGACTTTTAAGCTGCTGGAGCGTTTTTTATCCTGAAAAATATAGCGTGGAATAGGTTTTGCCCCAAATTACTGCCCAAATTCGCTATTTCGGACCATCAATACCCTTGCGAAGGGTAATAAATGTAGGGAAATGGTCGCTGTATCCCCCCCGGTACCGGTTCCCATCCCAGGTGCGCATGGGATATCCCCGATACCTTCCCCGATTTTCTACCATCGAGGGTTGCCGATAAATACCCGAGTTTGCAAAATGCCACCCCTTACCGGAAGCATGTAGCAGACCCCGGGAAACCATAATCTGATCGAATAGCGACCAGTGGTCTCGATTGGCAAGGGTGCCGATTCCCCTTCGAAAAGGCATCTCCCAAGGGTTAAACAATGCGGTCGCTTGCAGTTGTTCCCGGTATCCGGTTGCACCAAGTACTTGGGAAATACTTTTACTAGTGGGGTCGTCGTTTAAATCTCCCATCAGTATAATTTTGGCTTCCCCTTCATAGGCAAAAATCGAATCCATGACACGTCGGCAAGTGGCAGCTGCAGCCACTCTGGCGGGCCTACTCCTAATTTCTCCCCCCCTTCGGCTGGGCCAATGATTTACCAGCAAATGCAGGGTATCGGTATCCATCCTTGCTTTTACATATAATATATCCCGGGTAAATCGGGCTTCTTTACTTCCGCCGGGAAGTAGCACGCGGATGGGTTTGGCAGCAATCCCGGAAAGGGCATCGGGTTTGTACAATAAGGCAACATCTATACCTCGCGGGTCGGGCGAATCGAAATGAATAATCCGATAATGCTGCGCTCTAAGCAAAGGGTGTGCACACAGTAATTCCAATACCTTACGGTTTTCTATTTCAGTAACCCCTAGTATATCAGGCGGCTGCGGGTATTCTTGCGAACCCAGTTCGCTGATTACGGTTGCCAGATTTTGCAACTTGTGATTAAATATTGCTTGACCATATTGCTTACTGCTTGCCGGCGTAAAATCGTCGTCGTTCGTTAATGGATCATCCAACGTATCGTATAAATTTTCTAGGTTGTAAAAAGCTACCACCCTGCGCATTGGCATTTTGCCGGGTGCAGCCAATCCTATTGCAGTTGGCCAATGGTTCCCTGTAAACAACAGGAGCAGGAAAATGAAAAGGATGTGCATCAGTAGTATAAAGTTGGCCGCTAATTTTTTTTCATCGTTACGTATTTGCCGCAAATGATATAAATACGCTACCCAATCCCTAGTTGCCGAAATAATTTTGTTGCAATTATTTTCTGAACGGTATGTTGAAAAAATTTAGCTGGATAGGGTTACTTGCTCCGATTATTTTATCGGCACAACTGCCATCGAAAAAGACACTCCCTGTTCGAGCAGTTGATTCTTTACAATTACCAGTGCCAGCTCCGGCAGAAGTAGAAAATACTCCGGTTTCAAGCTTACAACATGATACAGAAGAAGCATCGGATGAAATGTATTATCCCTCCTTATTGCAGGCCAGCAGAGATCCTTTAATCACTACAGCTATGTACGACTGGGGAGCAGCGCGCTTTTCGTGGAGAGGCTATATTCGGGAGCGAGCAGAGCATAGAATCAATGGGGCATTGATTGGTTTTCCGATTATTGGTCAAGTACCCTGGTATATTATGAACGGGATGAATAGCCAGATTCGAATGTCTCAAGCAGCCCTAGGGATAGCCCCGGTAGAGTATTCGCTGGGCAATCTGGCAGGAAGCCGGATGTTTGATGGAACCAACTCGCTCAGTCAGCAACAGACAGCAATATCAGTAGGGTACGCCGATAATCGGCAAACGCTTCGTTTTAATTTGGCGTACTCTTCCGGGATGCCGGCAAAGGGATGGGCATGGAGCACCTATTTTCAATATGCTACTAATAAAGCATCGAATGCCAATCCAGGAATGCTCACTTCTTTTTCCGGATTAATTGCAACAGAAAAAAAATATCGCAACAGCCAGCGCTTGTATGCTATGTTTTGTTTTGCTCCGCAGGTAATCAGTAAACAGACGCCCATCACACGCGAACTCTTTCAGATCAGCGGAAACTTCCGCTACAATGCCAACTGGGGATTTCAAGATAATCAAATCCGCTTTGCTGCCACCCGAACCTATCAGTTTCCGGCTTTGTTTATTACCCATGAATATTCCGCTAATCAACATACCGTGCGCAAATGGTCGCTGGCTGCCATTAGCGGATATCAGGGAGATCAGGGATTAGATTGGTACCAGGTTGCAGACCCAAGGCCAGATTATTATCGGTATATGCCTTCTTATTCGGTAGATACTTTATTGCAGCAACGAGTAACCAACTTGTTTCAGCAAAATCCCGAACGGTTACAAATCAACTGGCAGCAATTGTATGCTACTAACCTGCAAAGTCGGGATAATGGAATCCCTGCAAATATTCCATCCGGTTTGGCGAATTTGGGATACCGGAGCCGATATATTGTAGAAGAGCGAAGAACCCATACCCAATTGATTTCCCTGAATTATTATTACCATACCCTGGTTAGAAAAGTAGCGGATTTTTCTGCGGGTGCCAGCTGGCAATTATCGGTGAACCGAAATCGAAAAAAAGTAGTGGACTTGTTAGGGGGCGATTATTATCTTAATCTGAATGGATTTGCTGATGCGCAATTGCAGGATAATCCCTTGGCTAACCAATACAATATTGCAGAACCCAACGCAACTTTGTATGCAGGTGATTACTTTGGCTACGATTATGGATTCCGACAAACCCATACCGAGTTTTGGTGTCAGTGGCAGCAGAACTCGAAGCGAGTGGATTGGTTTGTTGCTGGCAGATGGGGGGTAGATCGGTTGATACGAAAAGGATATGTGGCCAATGGTTTGTTTCCCCTGAATTCGCTTGGCAATTCTTTGCCCGTTACAACCCAGTCTTATTTTGCAAAGGGAGGTGTTACCCGTAAAGTAAACGGCAATCAATTTCTTTTTGCTCAGGCAGCTTTTCAATCGCGGGGGCCATTGGCGGCAGCTATTTTTGTCCATCCCCGAAACAGTGCTTTTGTGCGCAATGATATCAGTTCAGAAAAAACCCTGCACATTGAGGCTGGATGGGTTTTTCGTTCTCCCAGCATGAGTAGTAGACTCAGTTTATTTTCTACCCAAACAAATCAGGCACAGGAAAATCAAATTTTTTATAACGACGCTGCCGCCTCATTGGTAAATCATGTGGTAAGTGGGTTGGGCTTTCTCCAACGTGGAGTAGAATGGTCGGGTTCTGTACAATGGAATGTAGATTGGAATGTTGACTGGGCTGCCTGTTTTTATCAGCTGCTGTATCGGGGCCAGCCCACCGGAAAGTTATATGCGGATAATACGGAATCCTTGCTTTCTTCGGAGCCCTTATGGATAAATGGATACCGACTAGGGGGTACGCCACAGCAGGCGCTTCATATTGGTTTGCGTTATCAAACCGCGGAAGGATGGATGGCTTCGGTTAGTATCAATCAGTTGAGCAATCATTGGGTAAGTCTTAATTATTTACGAAGAACACGTTCCGCATTGGCTGGCATCAACCCCACCGATCCATTGGCTCAGTTATGGATGGAACAAGAAAAACTACCGGATGTATTGAGCATACATGCGTTGTTTGGGTATAGTTTTCGACTAACAAAATTTCACCCACAAAAGGCTCCGGTTATTCGCATCTTTTTATCTGCCAGAAATTTTCCTGCTCAATATTTTATTGCAGGGGGATTTGAACAGGCTAGATGGGATGTGAATGACGATGGAAAAATACGTTTTCCGAATAAATACTTTTTTTCACCGGGGAGTTATTTTACTAGTTCCTTTCAAATCTCTTTCTGATGAGTTCAAGAATCACTGCTTGCTTTTTATTGATTGTATGGTTGGTGTCCTGCAGAACCCAATGGGACCAACCGTCGTTATCTATTCCGGCCTCCCTTTCAGCCAACACCACCCTTCGTGAAATTCGCAAACTGCATTTTCCGGGAAATGTAGAAAAAATTGTAGACGATTGGGTAGTTGCTGGCGTGGTAGTGGCGAATGACCGCACAGATAACTTTTATAAAACCATTGTAATACAAGACTCCACCGCGGGCATATCTATTCGCTTAGATGCATCCGCCTTGCATCTTACCTATCCCGAAGGATTACAGGTGTTTGTGCGATTAAAGGGCTGTTGGCTGGGCGATTATGGGGGACTGTTGCAGTTAGGCGCAGGGGTTGACCGTTCAGACTCCATTTATCCCCGACTGCTGCCGATTCCAGTGCCCCTTTTTCAGCAAGTGCTTGTGCCGGGGTTACCCAATCAGTGGGTGAAACCGAGAGAAGTGGATATCCGCCAATTGAATGATAGTTTTCAAAATTGTTTAGTAACCATTCCGCAAGTTGAATTGATACCTTCCGATACCGGTAAAACCTGGGCGGATGCCAATAACCAAACGGCCGTAAATCATGTGATTACCTCCTGTAATTCGGGATCGATGTATGTTCGAACCAGTGGCTTTGCCAAATTTGCTTCCGCAAAAACACCCAGGGGGAATGGAAAAATTACAGGTATCTACACGGTTTTTGGTTGGGAGAAGCAGTTGATATTGCGGGATACTTCGGATGTTGCGATGGATGGATTGCGGTGCACGGGAACAGGTTATAAAACCCTGCTTTGGGAAGATTTTGACTTGCAAAAACCCGCGGCTGTTTTGTCGATTACGGGCTGGAAAAATATTGCAGAAATGGGCGGACAGTCCTTCTATATAAAATCTGCATTTAATGAGCGGTATGCCGCCATCGAAGCATTTGCCTGTGGCCAGCCCCGGGTAGTGTCGTGGTTAATCAGTGCGCCAGTTAACCTCACCGGCAGTTCGGGCGCCCGGCTAAGTTTTGATACCCGCGACGGATTTGATAATGGCGCTAGCCTGAAAGTGTATGTTTCTACCAATTATGATGGCACCAATAACCCTTCTAAATCAAAGTGGACCTTACTGCCTGCATCCATTGCTAATGGTACAACGGGAGCTGTTTCTGCTGGGTGGAAAAACTCGGGATCCATCTCTTTAAGCAGCTACAAGGGAAACTGCCATATCGCTTTTAAATACGAGGGAGTTGATACGGGCAGGAATCGGCAAACGACTACTTTTCAAATAGATCGGGTTTCTGTAGTTGCCAACTAGTTTGCCAAAAAATCCGTCATTTTACGCAATCTCGGCATATCTAACAGCCGGAATTTGCCATCCTGTCAGCCTACCCTCAATTGGTACTGCTTTTGATGAGGGATGGGAAACGGTGTATTATGCAAAAAGGACAAATTCGCGTTCAAACGGAAAACATTTTTCCGATCATTAAAAAGTTTCTCTACAGCGACCATGAAATTTTTCTTCGTGAATTAGTGAGCAATGGGGTGGATGCCTCCCAAAAATTAACTACCCTGGCTTCCCTGGGGGAAACTGCCGCCGAGGTAGGTGAATTGCGTATTGAGGTAACCCTGGATGCGGCTGCTAAAACCCTTACCATTACCGATAAAGGGGTGGGTATGACTGCCGAAGAAGTAGATAAGTATATCAACCAGGTAGCTTTCAGTGGCGCAGAAGAGTTTATGCAAAAATATAAGGATGCCAATATTATCGGGCATTTCGGATTGGGTTTCTATAGTGCTTTTATGGTGAGTGATAAGGTAGAAATTTTTACTAAAAGTCACAAAGGTACCCCCGGTGTTTACTGGACCTGCGATGGGAGTCCCGAGTTTGAATTATACGAAGTTGATTACGATCAGCGGGGAACCAAAATTGTTTTGCACATCAATGAAGAGAGCAAAGAATTTTTAGAAGCGACCCGTGTTCGTGGAATTCTGGAGCGTTTTTGTAAGTTTTTGCCCATCCCCATTTATTTCTATGAGGCCGGACAGGAGAAGCCAGCAGAAGACAAATCCATCAACAACCCTAAACCCCTTTGGATTCAAAAACCTTCAGACCTTACCAAGGAAGACTACGAAAAGTTTTACAAAGAACTATATCCCTTCAATGAAACCCCTTTATTCTGGATTCATTTGAATGTAGATTATCCGTTTAACCTAACGGGCGTTTTGTATTTCCCCAAAATCAAACATTCATACGAAATACAGAAAGATAAAATTCAGCTCTATTGCAACCAGGTTTTTGTAACGGATGAAGTGAAGGATATTGTACCTGAGTTTTTGATGTTATTGCAGGGCGTTATTGATAGTCCGGATATCCCACTAAATGTGAGCAGAAGTTATTTACAAGGAGATCCGAATGTGAAAAAGATCAATGCGCATATCACCAAAAAAGTGGCGGATAAGCTGGATGAGATTTTTAGAAACGAGCGCAGCTCATTAGAAGATAAGTGGGAAAGTTTGGGCTTGTTTGTGAAGTATGGTATGATGACGGATGATAAGTTTTTAGAGAAGGCCAACAAGTTTATGGTAATGGAAGATACCGACGGGAAATTCCATACCCTGGAAGAATATAAAATGGCTACAGAGGCCCTCCAAAAAAACAAAGATGGCCGGCAGGTAGTTTTATACACCACCCAACCCATTCAGCAGGATGCGTATATCACCGCCTGTAAAAATAAAGGCTATGTGGTTGTTAAGATGGAAACCTTGGTGGATGCGGCTTTTATCAATACCATGGAATCGAAATGGGAACAGGTTTCCTTTGTTCGGGTAGATGCTGACATAGTCGATAATCTGATTGACAAACAGGAAACGGTTGATTCAGTGCTTACCAAAGAAGAAACTGAGCAGCTAAAAGAATTGTTTACCCTGCAAGTGGCCGATTTGCATATAACTACAGAAGTGGTAGGATTGAGTGTTGATACCGATCCGGTGGTGGCTACCCGTCCTGAGTTTATGCGGCGCATGAAGGATATGGGCGCAAGTGGTGGCGGCATGACGGCTTTTTATGCACAGATGCCAGATGAGGTTACTTTAACCATTAATGGCAATCACCCCATTTTTGTCGGCTTATTAAAAGAAGCAGATGAAACGGTAAAGAAAAATCGGGTAAGAAGTCTGGCAGATTTGGCTTTGTTATCTCAGGGCTTATTAAAGGGCAACGATTTAACTGCCTTCATCAAGCGAAGTGTAACTATGATGCAATAATTTGCAAGTAAATGAATGATACAGGCAGTCGTAAATAGCGGCTGCCTTTTTTTATGCTACATGTGCTTTTACATCCAGCACTTTTAGTTGTAGAGAGATATTGCCATTGTATTCATTTTCATCTATGGTAAAAACCACATCCAGCCATTCTCCAGATTCTACCAGGGGGAATAATTCTTTCATATTAAATCCTATTCCCTGCAGGGTGGTGTTTTCTTGCTGCAAAACAAAACGGATGTGCTGCTCTTTTACGAGTTTAGAGTATCCCTTATTTTTTACTTTTCTGACTAAAAATACCGGCCGCATATTATCCGGACCAAAGGGTTCCATCTGCTGAAGAATATGAAAGAAGGCTGGTTTAATGTCGCTGAAATGAATAACGGCATCAATTACTATTTCGGGTATTTCTTGTTCGGGGGTAATCTGCTTGGCTACGGCCTCTTCAAAGGCGGTTGCAAAAGAAACAACATGCTCGGGAAGCAAGGTCATGCCGGCGGCGGCAAAATGTCCCCCATAACCCAACAGCCATTCCCGGCAGGCATGGATGGCTTCGTACAAATTAAAGCCTGCCACACTTCTGGCACTGCCGGCAACATAGTCGCCACTTTTGGTGAGCACAATGGTGGGGCGATAGTAGGTATCAATTAATCTGCTGGCTACAATTCCTACCACGCCTTTGTGCCAGGTTTCTTTATATACGAGGGTAGATTTTTTAACAGTATGGTAAGGGTCGTTTTTAATTAATTCCAGGGCTTCGATGGTGATCTGGCTATCGGCTTCTCTTCTTTCGTCGTTGTTTACCTGTAATTGTTCTGCAAACTGCATGGCAGTGGCTACATCGGGTTGCAAAAATAATTGTACAGCTTTTCGGGCATCATCCATTCTGCCGGCTGCATTAATGCGGGGTGCGATAATGAATACCAGATTTTGAATGTGTAATATTTTTTGTACGCCCGATAATTTTAGCAGTGCCCGGATTCCAGCGCAGGCGTTTTCATTTACCTGCTTCATGCCATGGAAGGCTAGAATTCTGTTTTCGCCATAGATAGGAACAATGTCGGCAGCTATAGCCGTAACAACCAGGTCGAGAAATTGCAGGTAGGTTGTATCGGGTAATTGTAATTGTTTCGATAAGGCAGTAATCAGTTTAAATCCCACACCACATCCACACAATTCTTTAAAGGGATAGGGGCAGTCGATTTGTTTCGGATTGAGAATTGCATGGGCGGGTGGTAATATTGCATCCGGTAGGTGGTGATCGCAAACAATGCAATCAATACCTCTTTCCCCAGCTTGCTGAATCAGCTCAACCGATTTGATACCACAATCCAGTGTAACAATCAATGAAAAATTATTTTCTACGGCAAAATCGATGCCGGCCTGTGAAATGCCATAACCCTCGCGATAGCGATGGGGAATATAAAAATCGGTTAAGGGATGCAATGCTTGAATAAACTGAAACATACACGCTACGGATGTGGTACCATCTACGTCGTAGTCGCCATAAATCAGTATTTTTTCTTGTTGCTCAAATGCCCGAAGAATTCGCTGAACGGCTTTGTGCATGTCTTTCATCAGAAAGGGGTCGTGCAGTTCACTCAATTGCGGCCGAAAAAATGCTTTAGCGGCTTCATAGGTTTTCAATCCGCGCTGCACTAGGATGCTGCAAATGGTGGGATGTACTTGCAAGCTGCGCTGCAGTGCCTCCACTTCTTCAGAAGCGGCTGTTGCTATTTTCCATCTTTTTTCCATTAATATGCCCTGTCGGTTGTGTATCTAACCAGTTCTTCCAATGCGTTTCTGATTTCGGAAGGGGGAAAACGGTTGAGTAGTTCCAAGG
Source organism: Sediminibacterium sp. (assembly GCA_044337245.1). Lineage (GTDB taxonomy): Bacteria > Bacteroidota > Bacteroidia > Chitinophagales > Chitinophagaceae > Sediminibacterium. The sequence continues at coordinate 21,120 of JBIINW010000002.1, forward strand.
CTTCATCCCGATAGGCAAACATTTTATCATTTGCGTATTGGATGCCGCCGGTTTGTACTACCTGGTCAATTACCCACTTCACTTTATCCTGCCGTTTGTTTTGATTCTTTACAATATAAATGATTTTTTGCTTTACATCAGCAGGGCAGTGCCGGAGTGTATAGATAAGGGGCAGGGTAAGTTTTTTTTCTTTGATATCGTTACCGGTGGGTTTACCGATATCGGCAGTTCCGTAATCGAACAGATCGTCTTTAATCTGAAAAGCCATGCCTACTTTTTCGCCAAACTGTTTCAGGGTTTCGATAGATTCGGGATCGGAAAAAGTGCTGGAAGCGCCGGAAGCACAGGCAGACGATAAGAGAGAGGCGGTTTTTCCTTTAATGATTTCGTAATATACTTCTTCGCTGAAGTTGAGGTTTCTAGATTTTTCGAATTGCAGCAACTCCCCTTCGCTCATCACTTTTACGGCATCGGCGAGGGTTTCGAGAATTACGTATTCTTTGTTGTTCAGTGCCAGCAGTAGGGCTTTCATCAGGAGGTAATCTCCAACCAGCACGGCAATCTTATTTTTCCAGAGGGCATTGAGAGAAAAAAAGCCTCTTCTTTCCAGGGAGTCGTCTACCACATCATCGTGCACCAGGGAAGCAGTATGTAATAATTCTACCAGGGAAGCTGCGCGATAGCTGCTTTCGGTTAAGGGGCCTCCGAGGCGGGCGCAGAGTAACACAAACATAGGGCGCAGCTGCTTGCCCTTTCTTTTTACAATAAATCGCATGATTCTGTCTAGCAAAGAAACCCTGCTTTTCACGGCATCTCTAAAATGCGTTTCAAACAGTACTAGTTCATCTGATATTACTTTTTTGGCCAGCTCCATCGGGCAATTATGCTGCAATATACTATGGATAAGTGCAATATCGGTCAGTACGAACTCGTTATTCGGTAATTACGGCGGTTTTGCTGGTATATATACCTGTGAAATAATTGTAAAAATAACCCAGTACAGACTACAAAAACGTACCTTTGTTGCTCTGTTTAGTGGACTCACTGCCTTTAAAATCGTACATAATATGATACAGAAAAAATGGTTGCTTTCACTCCTGCTTGTTGTGGCGGCTCAGCTAACTGCAAAGGCACAAATCGATTGGGGATGGAGTTGGAAAGATTCTGCTGTTATTGCCAATAAAAAAATGCCGCAACGGGCTGAGTTTTTGGCCAATGAATTTCCTTATCCCCCCAAGCCGCGCAGCATGTGGGAAATTGGTATCAGTTTAGGTAATTCTCGAATTATTGGCGATGTGACCAATTTTAAATTTGGATATGGGGTGGGGATTACAGCCCGCAAGTCATTGTCGAATGTAGTTTCATTACGAGGGGGGATTTTGTATCAGCAAACGGTGGGAATCAACCCCATTTTAAGCACCAATGCACCAACAGATGGGTTTTTAACGGGTACTACTCCCTATCGTGCCCTAACGGGATATGGTGACTATGCTAAATATGCTCCGGCCAATACCAATAGAGCACTGCGGGCTTTTGCAGCCAATTATAAAAACAATAGTTATACCGGAACCCTGGATGTGATTATATCTACCAATACGTTGAGTTATTATCGAGGTAATCCAAAATGGGATATTTACCTGTTCGGGGGATATGCGTTGGTGGCAGCTAATGTTACTACCCGCCTTACCGGAAGTGATAGCACTTCACCCTTTGATTTTAGTACGTTAGATTATAATGGAACCAAAGCATCTATTCAGAATGATGTAAATGCAGCATTAAATGCGGCCAGTTCTCCTAATAAGGTAGCCCCCTTAAAAAATCGTCGCCGCGATTTAGGTACCGGTGATATGATATTAACCCATGCGTTTTCATTTGGAGCCGGGGTTTCTTATAAAATCAATGATAAAATCAACGTAGGATTCGAAAATCGATTCATCAATACCCTAAATGGAGATATGGATGGATTGCATACCGGCCGCAATGATTATTTCAGTTATGCTTCTGCTAGGATACATATTAACCTGGGCAGTAAGTCGCGCAAGGTACAACCCCTGTATTGGCTCAATCCTAATAACTATGTATACAACGAGTTAAATGCCCCCCGCCACATGAAGTTAGCGAAGCCAGTGCTGGCGGATGCGGATAAAGATGGGGTAACCGATCAGTTTGATCTGGAGCCCAATACGCCACTTGGCGCACCGGTTGATTCACATGGTGTTTCTAAAGATACCGATGGGGATGGCGTACCTGATTACAAGGATAAAGAACTCCTAACTCCTCAGCAATGCTTCCCGGTAAATACGGATGGTGTGGGTAATTGTCCGGATCCAGCTTGTTGCAAAGAATTGAAAGATTTAATTACGAATAATAAAATGCCACAGCCGGCAGTTTCCACCGAATGTTCTATCGGTAATCTATTGTCGCTGCCATTCCGCGGAAATGCTCGACTTACCAAAGAAGCTCAGCAATTGTTGGCGGATGCGGCCGTTACCATTAAAGCCAATCCGGCTTGTAAGATTAAGGTAATTGGATATGGCTCTGCCAGCAAATCTTCTCAGCAACTTAGTTGGGAGCGTGTGAATGCGGTAGTAAAATACCTGGTAGAAAAGCAGGGGATTTCCGAGAGCCGACTGTTGTTTGTGTATGCACAGGATGGAGATGCAGCTATGGTAGATTTACAAGGTACTACTGAGGAGGGACCTAATACGGTGCCTGCTCCGCACCCGAATTTGAAATCGAAGAATTAATCGATACGTATTGATAGAAAGAGCCCGCCAAAGGCGGGCTCTTTCTTTTACGCGTAGTCTTACGCCTTACTGGCGTAGGAGACTGGGAGGAAGGAATGATTAAGGGTGCTCGTAAATCTTTTTATTGACTATCAATTAGTTAGCCAATAATTTACAAAAAAGATTTACGGAAAACCGTAATTGGTGGTATTGAATTAATACCTAGCTTTAAGTTAGCTAAAGTTGCCAATGAGAAAAGATACCTCAAGATGAGGGGTGAAAAGAGAAAAGCTTGTAAACAAAATTTTCGGTTTAATTATTTATAATAGAATTTTTTTTAAATTTCATTTATTAATTATGAACTCCACTCCACTCCACTCCACTCCACTCCACTCCACTCCACTCCACTCCACTCCACTCCACTCCACTATGCTCGCATGTTAAAAAGACATTTCAGTTATAAAGTCTGTTTAACATTCTTTTTTGTTGTATTTCTATTCTCATGCCGCAAGGAACAAGCAAGCGTGAGTGTACCACAAGAAATTGTTGCTGAACGTTTCTTTAATGAGCACAGGACTAATTCTACAGAAGAAAAACACTTGGTTGACTATCTCAGCAGATTAAATGAGAAAAAGGGTTTTATTAATAAGACAGTAGAGCGAATTGGGTTTCCACATTGGGACAAACTAGTCAAATATTCATTTTTGAGTAGTAGTAGTGGTAATGTGGCCTCTCTTTCCACGGGTAGTTCTAGTAAACAGGATTCTGCAACTAATTATATCATTCCCTTTGTACGCGATACACAGAATAATGTGAATGCTGTTATGTTTATCCAGACGGATAAGGGAGATACCTCCATTAGTTATTTATGTGACTGGCAGTATTCGAAATTTAGAACACCTGCTCAAATATCGCAAGCGAAGGACATAGCGATGTTTTTTATGTTGTTCGACAGAAAAGTGTATGGGCATGAAAAATTTGATGTACTTGATAGTGCTTTATTTAGAAAAGATAATAAAAAGGCTATCACTATTTCTTTTAATAATACTGATAGTTCAAACACTAATGGATTTTCAACCTACACGTGTACAAGCTATACTATTACTTATTATCATTGCCCAGCACCGGTAGGCAGCTGTAATGGGTATCAAGGGGAATGTGACGGGTGTTTCGACTATTGTCGTACGGACGACTCTTTTACTATATGTAATTGGGTAGCAAGTGTATCACCGCCAGGAAATGATTTTGGAGGCGGTGGTACGCCTCCACCTGATAATGGATCTGGGAGTAACATAGGAGGGTCGGGCAATAATGATGTCGCGGTACCACCCTCCAATAATGATGGGTTGAGACCGGGGTGGCGATGGGCTGGGAAAGGGGGTTCCAACAATATAAATCAAGTTATTCGGCAGATTAAGTATAAAGTCCCTCTCAGTTTTTCCGATGAACAATATTTAACAATAAATCAGACAATTGCAAATGAGTTGTTAGAAATCATTGAATCAGATTCAGAAAATGAAGCTTTAGTTATAAGTACAAGACTGGCTTTATCAGTGCTTAAAAATAATTCGTTTAATTCTGAGGATATTTTACGAGAGTACAATTTATATCATAACCAAAATTATTTAGAGTCAGATCCAATCTCAGATGCAATACTTAGATATTTTGTTTTAAAGTATGCTACCCTAAAAGCTGAAAACTCTAACCTGCCCGCTGATCAGAGGAAAAGTGATTTAAAATTATTGTATCTTACTTTTAGTGATGCAATTCACACTGGGCTTGATTTATTAGGATTAATACCAATCGGAGGGGAGGTATTTGATATTATAAGCGGTTTGACTTATCATCTTGAGGGTGATAAAACCAATGCTTATTTAAGTTATGCTTCTGCAATACCTTGGTTGGGATATGCTGCGGCTGGGGTAAAAGCAATTAAAGCAGGTTCTGTGATAATTGCTGTAGTTGGTAAAAAGGGTTTTCTCGTAGCTAGTAGAGTTTCACAGAGTGCATTTCGTAAAGCATGCGGGGCAGTTGGCAATCAAGTTGGGCATCATATAATTCCGTTTCATGAGATTGTTCAATCCCACCCGCTTATGCAAATGGCATTCAGGGCAGGATTTGACCCTAATAATGCAGCAATTAATGGAAAAGCTATTGAAGCAGTTCGAAATTCTGGGAATCACTATTCGTATGCAAATAAAATAAAAAGTAAATTTGATGATGAATTTTCAATACCACCTCCAGGTGGCTGGGACCCAAAGTCTTCAAAGCTACGGTTAGAGAAAGTGATAACAGAAATTAAAAAAGCCATAGATGCACAACCCGGAGTCCATGTTGATGATTTAATTTTTTAGCCTATGTTTTATCGTATAGAGCCTACTTTGGATGAGACAATTACAGGTATAGATGATGCGCAATCTAGTTCTGCCATTTATCCGATTAATATCTGGGATCCTATTTATATAAATCAATGGGGAAATACCTTAATACCTGACTATGTAGTTTTGCCAATTCCAAAAATAAAAACCAAGGCCAAATTGACAGATTTAATGTCTGTTCATTTCACTGGGAGTAGTTATAGATTGACAATAAGTAGTCGGCTAAAAGAAATTTTGGAAAAAAATGGTCATGGGAATATTCAATTTATTCCAATCACCATTTACTACAAGAAAAAATATCTCAGTGATTACTGGCTTACTAATATTTTATCTTTTGATAATGAAAATGTTGTTAATTATAAGCATTCATTGATTTTTGAGCGTAATGGTGAAAATAAAATTATTACTATCAACAACTTTGAGGATTTTAGAAAAAAACAAAATGAACTGATTTGGCCAAATAATCTCTTTGTAGAAAAACTAGTGTTAAATAAAATAATAGATGAAAAAGCTTGTACAATCGAAAGGGTTCGCGGTGGTGCTGGTTATTTTGTTTCTGAAAAATTAAAGCAGGAAATTGAATCAGCAGGCTTTACTGGTATAGAATTTCTTCCAATAGAACAGATTTAGTAAAACATAGAGATTGTGAAAAATTGCAATTAACACTAACTTCTCTTATTTTCTTATGTATTTACCCGGGCTCATTTCTTCCTTTTTTTACCCTTCGGAATATGATTTTTCGATTCAGTATTATTCAGTAGAAAATTTTTTTAAATCATGCATTCCTCGCCTGTTAACATCGCTGCATGGGCTGAAATAATTGAAATGATAGGCGAAAACGGTCTTTTTGCGCCAAGTTACAATTCACATACTACATTTCGTAAGGCCTGCGGGGCAGTTGGCACACAAGTTCCACATCATATCATTCCATTTCATGAGATTCTTCAATCTCATCCTCTCATGCAAATGGCATTCAGGGCAGGTTTTGACCCTAATAACGCAGCAATTAATGGAAAAGCTATTGAGGCAGTTCGAAATTCTGGGAATCATAATTTATATGCAAATAAAATAGTTGCTAGATTTGAAAAATCACTTAAAAATCCGCCTAACGGTGGGTGGAACCCAAAATCTGCGAAGGCAGAAATGGAGAATATTATCAAAGAAATTAAAAGCGCAATTGATTATCAAGGTGGAGTACATGTGGATTATTTAAATATTTAAGAAATGTATTATAATATTACACCAAGCTATGATGAAAAAGTTACCGGAATAGATGATGTTCAATCTAGCACTGCCATTTATCCAGTAAACATCTGGGATCCCATCTATATTAATCAATGGGGACATACTTTAATACCTGACTATGTAGTTTTGCCAATTCCAAAAATAAAAACCAAGGCGAATTTGACAGATCTCATGTCAATATTTTTTACGGGAAGCGGGGGGCGGCTAACGATAAGTAATCGGCTAAAAGAAATTCTGGAAAAAAGTAGTCATGGAAATATTCAATTTATTCCATTGACTATTTATTATAAAAAAAAGTATCTTGCTAATTATTGGCTTACAAATATTTTATCATTTGATAATGCCGAAGTCGTTAATTATAATATGAGTCTTGTATACTTACAATATTCTGGCGAAAATGAACATATAAATCAAGCAATCAAATCCTATAACGAGCATTTGATTGCAAGAAAAAAAAATGCAGAGGCAAAACCGGATATACCTGCATTTACACTTATCGAAAAGCTTTATTTTAAGAATTCACTTAGAAATAATCTTTGTACAGTTGAGTATATAAACATTTATCCGATGAGTGAATATTTTGTTTCAGAGAAATTGAAAGCGGAGATTGAATCAGCAGGCTGTACAGGTATAGAATTTCTTCCAATAGAACAGATTTAGTAAAACATAGGGAGTTTAAAAAATTGTAATTAATACTTACAATTCTCCTATTTTCTTTTTCCGCGTAGTCTTCCGACGTAGGAGGAGACTATGCCTTTACTTTGAATATTCTTAAAAACTTTTGTAAATTTTCAAAGGAAAAGCAGAGGTGAACTAAAGACTATGCTAGTTATAACAATAACTATTTTGCGCATTAGTCCTCTGCCCTTTCCCTTGATCTTTCGTTGAGCTGTACCAAATAGAATGTTAGGTTAATGGACCTATTAAAGGCTTTAGTACGCATCAACATTTGTTAATTGTTAAACCAAATTTATGAAAAAAAATTATGAGTTTGTTGTCGGTTTGGATGTTTCTAAGGACAAGCTGGATTACTGTATTATCAATCAGTCCACCTTACATCAAGATTTTGGGCAATTGGCTAATACAGCCAAAGGCATTGCAGCTTTTCTTAATTCGGTAGTTAAAAAATTAAAAGGCAAAAGGGAAGGAATCCTCTTTTGTCTTGAGAACACGGGTGTTTATAGCATGCCTTTGTGTTATTGGCTTCAGGCAAGTCAGTTTGACTATTGGGTAGTTTCAGCCCTGGAAATCAAACGATCCAAGGGTATTGTAAGGGGTAAAACGGACAAGGCTGACTCTAGGGATATCGCTCTGTATGCAATGTCTCATCTGCATCAATTGAAGCTATCCAGTTTGCCTGAAAAAGATTTTGTAGAACTCAGACTGCTATTGACAGAGAGGGAAAAAGTTATCAAAGCCATCAATCTTTTCAATATGACCAATGAAAGCAAGAATTTTCTTCCGAATAGCGTTTTGAAAACAACCCTACAGCATAATAAGCGAATGATGACTTTCCTAAAAAAACAGCTAAAGCAGATAGAACAATCCATTGAAAACCTGGTACAGTCAAACCCGGTATTCAAGCAGCAAGATGATTTGCTGCAGAGCATTCCAGGTGTAGGAAAGCAAACCTCTGTATTACTGATTGCTTACACACAAGCATTTACGTTATTTCAAAACCACCGGCAGTTTGCCTGTTATGCAGGTGTTGCTCCTTTTGAGTATTCATCAGGATCCAGCATAAAAGGGCGGACCAAAGTCAGCAACCTTGCAAACAAAAAACTAAAAACAGCCTTAAATATGGCAGCATTGTCGGCAAAAAAACATGACACACAACTTAAAGTTTACTACGAGAAAAAAGTCTCAGAAGGAAAGAACAAAATGCTCGTTCTCAATGCCGTACGATGCAAAATTATCAGCAGGGCTTTTGCGGTCATCAGTCGAAATTCAAAATACGTTGATACCATGAAGGCTGTAGCCTAATTTATTTGTTTTTTAAGATAGAATGCGATGAATGAAATAATATAAGTGAGGGCAAGTGGGATTTTGGTATTGGATTTGAAAAAGATGCATTTTATGTGATTGTTGATGATGATAATGCAGGTTCGGTTGTTATAAAATTTAGCAATTATTTTTAATATGAAACTTAAATTATATTTTTTTGTTTTTTTGGTTGGCACTATTGGTTGTTCACAGGAGCCCAAAAAAGCCTTTTACCAGTTAATCGACGAGAACTTTTTACTGTTGATAGATACCACAGCATATAAAACTGGTAGATTACTTCAAATACCAAATGATACAAGCACCGCGATAAATTATGAGAAAGTTTGTATTTCGGTTGATCCTATAATTAGTCGTTCCGAAAAATTGAACAGTAGTGCATTAACTTTAATCCATGAAACAAAACTAAAAGAATTTGAAGAATTGATAATTAAGAATAATGATTTATCTGTTGATACACTTGATTTATCTCAAATTAAAAGTAAAGGAAGGTATAGCTTAATTCAATCAGGAAAACAGATTGATTCTGCTTGTTCAATAATAGCTGGCAATATTAAATTTTATACCCCCTTCCTTTCTAGTGACAAGGCGATTCTTATTTTTTCTGTATTTGATTCTCCTAAGTCTGGTTTTACGCAATGTTGGCTTTTTAGGAAAGATAAAGGGCATTGGCAAACCTTTTTTAAACTCGAGATAGAAAGATGGTAATCCCTGATTCAAACTTTCTTTCTTATAGTCTCATTAAATGTTCCTCCGTAAATTGCTGCAAGCTTGCAAGTTTCTCATCAGCAGCGCCCCATTTAACATGGTCTTGTTCACTCGCATGCGGCACCACCACACATTTCATGCGGGCGGCTTTGGCGGCAACCATGCCATTAAAAGAATCTTCAAAACAAACACAGTTTACCGGTGCTACCTGCAAGGCGTTTGCACAATTCAGATAAACCTGAGGATGGGGCTTGCCATAGGGTAAATCCTCTGCAGAAGTGGCTGCCATCACATAGCTTTCTATACCCGTAATTTTTTTGGCTATTGCTATTAATTCGGGGGGAGAAGATGTTGCCAGCCCTATTTTAAATCCACGGGAAGCAAAAAATTCAAAAATATAGGGTACACCAGGTAATGTTTCCGCATTCGTTGCAATTTTATCCAATACACTGGCTACAATTTCTTTTTCAACCTCCGGAAAAATGGCCGGATCCTGCTGAAAATGGGTAAGCCACCAAGCCACAAACTCTTTAGTACGCAGCCCTGTGGTGGTAGCATATTCTTCTTCGCTGATAAAAACATTCCTGCTGGCAAATACTTCGGCTGCTGCCTTATTCCAAAGGGGTTCGCTGTTTATGAGTAAGCCGTCTATATCAAAAATCACCGTGTTAATCTTCATGCCGTAAGTTTGGGTGCAAAAATACCTGATTACCCGAATTGTCTATCATTTTTTAAGGTTACTACCCGTTCTGAAAAGGATTTGTTAACTTAGTTAATAATTTTTGTCTCTGTCCGTACTTGCGGAATGTAAAATAGGTTGGTATGAGCTTGACTGAACGATTGAAACACTTGCGCATTATCCGGTCATTTATTTATGCATTGGTAGGCACTTTGTCGTACCCCGGACTGGTGTTATTTAACCGAATAAAAATCGAAGGGGTAGAACATATCCAACAGTTACCCAAGCAAAATGTGCTGTTTGTAAGTAATCACCAAACCTATTTTGCCGATGTGATTGCATTTCTGCATATTTTTTGTGCGGTAAAATGGAGAAGGATTAATCGGTTGGGCCTGCCATTTTACTTGCTCAATCCCTTTACCAATGTGCATTTTATAGCTGCCGAGGAAACAATGAATGGGAGTTTTATTTCCCGGATTTTTAAACTGGCCGGAGCGCTTACCATAAAAAGAACCTGGCGTTCCGATGGTAAGGATATTGAAAGGGAGCGGGACGAATCGGATACCCAAAAAATTGATGAGGCCTTGCAGCAAAGTTGGGTAATCACTTTCCCACAGGGAACTACCAAACCCTTTGCCCCCGGCAGAAAGGGAACAGCGCATATTATTAAAAATAACCAGCCCCTGGTAATTCCCGTTGTAATTAATGGTTTTTGGAGGGCATTTACCAAAACTGGACTGTCCTTTAAAAAAACAGGTACCCTTTTAACGGTTCGATTTAAAGAACCTATGGTAATCGACTATACGCAACCCGTGGAAACCATTCTCGAACAGGTAGTGGAGGCCATCGAGCAAAGCAAAACCTATATGCTGAAAGGCAAACATCACCTGATGCAAATGCTGGATAAATAATAGCGATTTAGTCTTGCAGAAACAAGGCTTTTAACTCGTTCGCATCCCGTGGCTTCATCTTTCCCGATAAAATCAATCTAAGTTGTCTTCTGCGTAAAGCACCCTCATACAATTTTATCTCTTCTTCAGTTTCTGCAATTAGTTCGGGTACTTTTCTTGGCTTTCCATTGGGGTCTAGCGCAACAAAAGTGAAGAATGCTTCATTGCTTTCGTATTTGTATTGATGCAATAAATCTTCTCCCCAAACTTTGATATTGATTTCCATGGAAGTATTGAATGCTCTGCAAACTTTTGCCTTTATATGTACCACATTGCCCAGTTTAATGGGGTTTTTAAAACTGATATTATCTACGGAAACCGTCATGCTAGGGGTGTTGCAGTGTTTGCCTGCTGCAATGCCGGCGGCTATATCCATCCAATACATCAATCGGCCGCCCATTAAATTACCAAAAGTATTGGTATCGTTGGGTAATACCAGCTCGTTCATGATGGTTAAACTTTCCTCTGCTTTTTTGGGTTCCATGGGTATTTTTTTATTATAAAAATTGTAATCAAAAATTATAGGTACTATTTACACAACTATTTTTTCTAAGCCGCTTAAAAAACTTTCGGAAACATCTGCTCCAATGCCGTGCTGGTCAGTTACCGATAATTCCATTCCTTTAAACTGCGCCCCACCCACCACGGGATCGGTAAGGTGACCTAACAGGCAGGTGTCTAAATCGTAAAACTGGATATTCTTGCAGGCAATGGCTACATGCACTTTTGCTGTAAGGGCCAGTCTGCTCTCCAGCATGCCCCCCATCATACAGGCAATGCCATTTTTTTCGGCAACCTGATTAATGCGAAGGGCTTCGCGTATGCCACCACTCTTAGCAAATTTGATATTGATATAGGCACAGGCATTGTTCCTGATTAATCTTTCTGCATCCCGATGGGTAAATACACTTTCATCTGCCATCAACGGAATAGGGGAGCGTTTGCAAAGCTCTGGCAGCAGTTCATCATTCCAGCTGCGCATGGGTTGTTCGCAAAATTCTATGTTGTAAGGAGCCAGCTGGGTAAGGGCCAGAGTGGCATCTTCAAAACTCCATCCCTGATTGGCATCAATGCGCAGTTGCATGTTCGGCCCAACTGATGCACGTATCTGTCGAATTCTTTCTACATCGGTGGGTACGTCTTTTCCCAGTTTTACTTTAATGATGTGCACCTCTTTTGATATAAATTCTCGGGCTGTGGTTGCCATTTCTTCGGGCGTTCCTATGCCAATGGTCAGGTCACTCTCCACCGTTCGGTTGGTGCCTCCCAAAAATTGATATAGCGGTTGATTGGCAGCTTTGGCAGCTAAATCGTACAAGGCTAAATCGAACGCACTCTTGGCTGTATAGTTTCGGTAAATAAGGGCATCCAGTTCATCGAGGCGTTGGTCGATATCTGCGGCTGATTTGTTTTTCCAGCAGGCAGCAAAATCTTTTGCCAGTTCAAAACAGGTAGCCTGGGTTTCACCCGCAATCATAGGAAAAGCGGAACATTCCCCCACACCCACTAATCCTTCGTTGATATGTATGCGTATAAAAATATTCTGTGCATGCCGCATGGTACCCGTGGCAATGGTAAAGGGCACCATGGGTATTGTATAGCGATAAATTTCGGTATGCGTGATAAGCATATCGCAAATTTCGTGATTTATCTGCGATGCAGTGCCACTTATTTTTATTTCAATGTTTTTTCACATTGTTTCCAGTAACCAAAAAATCCCTGACCGCGATAGGTGGCTTCGGGAAACATCCAGCTGGCGGGGGTGGCAGTGCCCGGAAAATGTTGGGTTAAGGGGTGTTGCTGGTGGTAAATGGCAGGGAAATTTGCTATGCCCGGAATGTCTTCTACCTCTCCCACAAAAATTTGAATACCCGGAATGAGATTCTGTGCCAGATCCAAGACAAATGAAATTACCTGCGCACTTACTGGATATTTATTAAAATGGGACGGTGCAAGAATAAGTAAGCGATTCAGGTTTTCTGCGGCCCGCCAATGCGGATTCAATTGATAGCTGGTATACAAGGCGAGGGGAAGGGTGCTATCTAGCAAAAGTGGTTGGTTGATAGGCAGCGGCGTGGTAAAGTTGGGTTGTGTAATTTCTTGAAGTGCTGCCGGAATGGACAACTGCGGCAACTGATCGTACCCAAGTTGCAGATAACTATCCGATTGCGTTAGTCCGCCGTAGTGATTGATATTATCCTGATTGGCATAATATTTTTTATTGCTGAAGCTGCCGGCCACCCATTGCCAGCTGAGTGTATTGCTGGCGATATCGCCATCCAGTAAATGATAATACATCCACTGAGCCGGCATCTGCCAATGTGCCCTTCCGATATTGCAGGCCAACATGGCTGTATATAAGCGGGCATGGTTATGTAGGTATCCTGTTTCTGTCAATTGTTTGATAGATTGATCAATCAGTTCTATGCCAGTATTGGCTTCCAACAATGCTTTGGGTAATTGGTGATGTGATACACTCGGTTGAGGATGTTTAATATCCTGAAAAATATCGTTACCCATCGCCCACCAAACCCGCTGAAAATATTCGCGCCATGCCAGTTGTTGTAAAAAAGGCTTTGCCTGATAGGCAGAAAATCGACTGAGTAAATTTTCCTTAATGAATGGCAAAGAAACTGCACCACGTGAAATGTAGGGTGATAACCTTGATACGGCTCCCTGAATATAATTTCGTGTTGTTCCATATTTTATTGGATCAATGGCAAGTAATCGATCGAGAATGGACTCCCGATGTGTAGGAAATATTTCCATCATATCCGTATTAATTGATGAGCACGCAAAATATCTAGCGTGAGCGGCTCGCCGGGTTGAAGATTTTTATACTGCTCCACATCACACAAAAACCCCACATGGTCTCCGCCATCAAACTGTTGCAAAATGCGCAGTTGCATTACACTAAGCGCATCCGTTAACACCTGAAATCCCTGCCAGGGTTGCACCAGCTGCTTTTTTTGCAGGTAGGGCATTTTATCCTGGTTTTTACCGCTGGTTTTCCCTAAAATTTTGGTGAGTTTGTATTGGTCGGCCGACAATAGCTGTAAAACAAATTCGCGGCTCTCCATCAGATTGTCCAGGGTTTGGGTTCCCCGATATACGCCGCATACAATGCGCTTGGGTTGCATACTAATAGAAGTAACATAGGTTATCATATGCATATTATGCTGCTCCTCCCTGTTTTTACTGCTGATGGAATACACGGGCAGATTAACCCGGTTCCAGGGTTTTTTTCGCATTGAACTCATATCGATACTTTGAAAGATTAACTGAATTAAAAAAGATTACAACAAAATGAACCTGTCATTGTTTGTACAAATAAAATTTGCATGGAAAGTTTACAAGATAAAGTAGTGTTACTTACTGGCGCTACCGGAGGCATTGGCGCAAAAACGGCCGCCTTATTGGCTGGTTCCAAAGCCAGGGTGTATATTACCGGAAGAAATGAGTCAGCCTTACATGCGGTAGCCCAATCGGCTGGTATTCCGCTTAGTCAGTGCTTGTTGATGGATATTACCCGAGAAAACGAAGTAAATGCCGCCGTGGCTGCCGTATTGCAGGCGGCAGGTACCATCGATATACTGGTAAATGCTGCCGGTATCGGTATTATCCGAACCATGGATCAGCTTTCCTCCGACGATTTTATGCAAAGCCTGCAAACCAACCTGATCGGACCTTTTTACCTAATGAAAGCTGTACTTCCTGGTATGAAGGAGAAAAAGAAGGGACTGATCATTCAAATTCCCGGTGTTTTGGGAAAAGTGCCCATGGCGGGTGCAGCTGCCTATAGCGCCAGCAAATACGGGTTAACCGGCATGATGCAGAGTATACGCGAAGAAATTAAGCGCACCGATATCAGAATTACCCAATTGTTTTTGGGGGGTGTTGACAGTTCTTTTTGGGATCGGATTGATTTGCGGGTGCAACGCGATAAAATGATTATAGCCGAAGAGGCCGCCCGTGCTATCTGGTTCCTTTGCCAGCAGCCAAGCAGTGGGGTGGTAAGTGAAATGGTATTGCAACCCTTCAATCACCAGGCGATTTAACTATTTGCCACAATTCTAGGTGCAGATTTTTTAATTTGTGGCCAAAAAAGTATGATTGTTTTCGATTACATCCGATATTCGCACTGCGAACAGTTGTTAGTATATGAGTCTATCCTTTGAGAATACCGAAATTGCCTTTGCTCACCTGTCGGATCAGGATTTGAAAAGTGCCCGATTTTTATTTAAATCGATGTCGTACCCCTGGCTGGTTCAAATGGGTTCTCGACTTACCCCATTTATTATGAAGACCGGATTGCCGGTTCATGGGTTGATAAAAAAGACCATTTTTAAACAGTTTGTGGGGGGAGAAACCTTGGAAGAAACGGCACAAGTTGGAAAGACGTTATCTCAATTTGGGGTAAAGGTAATTTTAGATTATGGGGTTGAAGGAAAAGAAGGCGAAGCGGCATTTGATATAGCTACGGAAGAATTTTTGAGGGTGATTGAATATGCGGCTACCCAAAACAATATTCCCTTTATTAGTATTAAGGTTACGGGCTTGGCCAGATTTGGCTTACTGCAAACTTTGAATGAAGCCCCCAGGTTACGGAGTGGTATTCACGACAATGAAGTGGAAAAAGATGAATGGGAAGCAGTTCGTGGCCGCATGTATTCGATTTGCGAAGTGGCAGCCGAAAAAAATATTGGGGTATTGATTGATGCAGAAGAATCGTGGATTCAAGATCCCGTAGATCGTTTGTGTATAGAAATGATGCAGGCATTTAATAAAGAAAAAGCGGTGGTTTTTAATACCATTCAACTGTACCGACACGATCGGCTGGCTTTCTTAAAAATGTCGCATGAAATATGCAAACAACAGGGCATAATTTTAGGTGTTAAACTGGTACGAGGCGCCTATATGGAAAAAGAACGCGAAAGAGCCGCTGCCAATGGATACGAGAGTCCTATTCAGCCGGATAAGGCGGCTACCGATCGGGATTTTGATGCAGCGGTTGATTTCTGTTTGGCGCATCTGGAAAATATTTCGGTGGTGATTGCATCTCACAATGAAAAAAGTAATATGCTTGCCGCAGCTAGTATGGATGCCAGGGGAATTTCGAAGCAACATCCCCATGTGCATTTTTCTCAATTGTATGGCATGAGCGACCCCATCACTTTTAATATGGCCAAAGACGGTTTTCAGGTAAGTAAATATTTGCCTTTTGGTCCTATTCGGGATGTGATTCCTTATTTAATGCGCAGAGCACAGGAAAACAGCAGCGTAAGTGGCCAAACCGGCAGAGAATTGAGCTTATTAACTCGGGAAATCGCCCGACGCAAGAAAAGCAATGCACGAGTTCTCCCCACCCCTGCGTAATCAGTTCCTCATCCCAACAGAAGATTGTATTTTGCGCCTATGGAAGCGTATCACGAAATGCTACGGCATATTTTATCGAAAGGGGTACAAAAAACTGATCGTACCGGTACAGGAACCCTAAGCTGTTTTGGATACCAGATGCGATTTGATCTGCAGGAAGGTTTTCCCATGGTTACCACCAAAAAACTGCATACCAAAAGTATCATCCACGAATTGTTATGGTTTATCCAGGGCAGCACCAATATTCAATACCTGAAAGAAAATGGGGTTTCTATCTGGGATGAGTGGGCAGATGAAAACGGCGATTTGGGCCCAGTTTATGGAAAACAATGGCGCAACTGGCAGGGCGCTGATGGATCCGTTACCGATCAGTTGGCCGAATTAATTACTACCATCCAAAAAAATCCCGACAGCCGCCGCATGATTATCAGTGCCTGGAATGTTGCCGATCTTCCGAAGATGGCGCTCATGCCCTGCCATACCCTGTTTCAATTTTATGTAGCTGATGGAAAATTAAGTTGTCAACTCTATCAGCGCAGCGCCGATGCTTTTTTAGGCGTTCCCTTTAATATTGCTTCCTATGCCTTATTAACCATGATGATTGCGCAGGTATGCGGACTAGAATACGGCGATTTTGTGCATAGTTTTGGGGATCTTCATCTTTACAATAATCATTTAGAGCAGGCTAACCTGCAGTTAAGTAGAAGCTCATTTCCCCTACCTCAGATGAAAATCAATCCGGACGTAAAAGATATTTTTTCTTTTCAGTTTTCTGATTTCACGCTAGAAAATTATCAGTTTCATCCCGCTATCAAAGCACCGGTAGCCGTTTAATTTTTTCATTATCAGCCACGGCTGCAATAAAATACTCTATGCGAATTTCTATGATTGTTGCGGCTGCTTTGAACAATGCCATTGGATTGGATAACCGGCTTTTGTGGCATCTCCCCAACGATTTAAAATTTTTTAAAAATGCCACCTGGGCCTTACCAGTAATTATGGGTAGAAAAACCCTGGATGCGCTGGCTGGCAAACCACTGAATGGCAGAATGAATATTGTAATTACCCGCCAAGCCGATTTTGCACCCGAAGGTTTTTTGGTTGCCCATGATATCGATTCTGCCTTGCAAATTTGTAAAGCGGCGAATTACCGGGAGGTGAATATAATTGGTGGGGGAGAAATCTATAAGCAGTACCTGCCACTGGCACATCGACTATTGATTACCCGCGTTGAAGTGGAACTTACCGGGGATGCCTATTTTCCCGAAATTCCATCAGATGATTGGGAGTTGATTTCCGACGACCCACAGCCTGCAGATGAAAAGCATGCATACCCTTATCGGTTTCAGGTTTGGGAAAGAAAACATAAAGGTTCTTAAAATGGAATTTATTGCCGTTGCCTATGTTTGCACCCTACTGGTATTATTGCCCTGGTTACTGAAGGGCGCCCCGGTTTGGGTTAAGTGGGTTTTACTGGCTATGAATGTTTGGCTTCCCCTATATAGCTTTTCACTCGCCCGCATTTGGTGGCAACTGATTCAACTGGCCAGTATGTTTCCCTCTAAAACCGAAACTCCAATCAAATGGTATGAATGGTTAGATAGTTTTATGATTCAGCAATTGATTATCATTTTTCTTCCCATCCTCTTCTTTTTTAAAAAGTGGCGGGGTAATCTCCCATTGAGCATTTTTTTAGGGGCTGTTATTTATTTATATCATCCTTACCATAACTGGAATCTTTTTCGATGGGAACAAGGAATTTGCATTTGGATTAGTTTGTTGTTTATCTCCTTTGCAGCCCTTTGGCTTACCCAACAAATTCCGGATAAAGACGCTATTACCCATGTATAATATTTTTCAATCTGGGATACGATATGTTCGATATTGGATTACTGCCTCCAATGGCAAAGGGCATGGCATACATTCTCCTTTTGTATATGAATGGGTAACCAGAGTTTTGCAAGATGAGCGTTTGTTTTATGCGTATGCAAATATTGAGCAACAACGCGCCCTCCTCTTGCATAACCAACAAGTACTCGAGGTGAACGACCTCGGAGCCGGATCAAAAGCAGGCACCCAACAGCAACGCAAGGTTTCTGATGTGGCTGCCCGATCACTCAAGCTACCCAAATATGCGCAACTGCTTTTTCGCATGATACAACATTATTCGTGCAAGCAGGTGTTGGAACTGGGTACCTGTTTAGGCATCACTACTTCTTATTTAGCCGCGGCATCTAATGAAGTATCGGTAACAACAATGGAAGGAGTTCAAGCGTATGCGAATCAGGCACAATCTGTTTTTGAGGCTCTGGATTTGAAGAATATCCATCTTGTAGAGGGAAACTTTGATCATACCCTTACGGGCGTATTGAAATCAGACACCCCAATTGATTTTGTTTTTATCGATGGGAATCATCGACTGGAACCTACTGTTCGATATTTCAACCAAATTTTACCCAAACTACACGCTAATAGCATCGTGGTGTTGGATGATATTCATTGGAGTAAAGAAATGGAACAGGCATGGGAAACCATTCAACAACATCCTGCTGTAACCCTTACGATAGATTTGTTCTTTATCGGTATCGTGTTTTTTCGTGCCGAGCAAAAGGAGAAAGAACATTTTACTATTCGCTTTTAATCTACCGCAGCTAAGGCCTGTAAAATATCTGCCAGGATATCATCTACCTTTTCTAGTCCTACACTAATTCTAATTAACCCCGGCGTGATATTAACCGCCTGTCGCTCGGCTTCAGAAAGTTTTGCATGGGTAGTACTGGCCGGGTGAGAAGCAATGGAACGGGTATCTCCCAAATTAGCCGTTAGGGATAACATTTGTAGCTGGTTAAGAAATTTTTTGCCCGCTTCCAATCCGCCCTTTAAATCGAAACAAAGAATGCCGCCTCCGCTTGTCATTTGTTTTTGGGCGATGGCTACCTGGGGGTGACTGGCTAAAAATGGATAGCGAAGTGATGAAATAGCAGGATGATTTTCCAGTTGTTGGGCAATATGCAGTGCACTGGCGGAATGTCTTTCCATCCGAACCTCGAGTGTTTCGATGCTCTTGCTTAAAATCCAGGCATTAAAGGGCGATAAAGCGGGACCAGTACTTCTACAGAATAAATAGATTTCTTTTATCAGTTCTTTCTTTCCTACAACAATGCCTCCCAAAACTCTTCCCTGTCCATCCAGCCATTTGGTAGCGGAATGCACCACTAAATCTGCCCCCAAAGCAAGGGGCTGTTGCAGGATAGGGGTGGCAAAGCAATTGTCTACATTTACAATCACGCCTTTCTCATGCGCAACTCTACTAATCATTTCAACATCTAGTATTTCTAAACCCGGATTCGTAGGGGTTTCCAGGTAAATCATTTTGGTATTGGGGCGGATGGCTGCTCTCCAGGCTTCTTCTGTGGCAGTTGCTGGCAGGTAAGAATAGTCGATACCATATTTGGGTAAATACTTGGATATCACTGCGTGGGTACTTCCAAATACTGCCTCACAGGATAGCAAGTGGTCGCCCTGTTTTAGTAAGGCCATAAATGAGCCAAAAACAGCACTCATACCTGATGCGGTTGCATAGCCGGCTTCCGCTCCTTCGAGGGCACAGATTTTATCAACCAGTTCCTGCACATTGGGATTGCTAAAGCGGCTGTAAATATTATCATCAGTTTCATCGGCAAAAGCTGCCCGCATATCTTCGGCATTGTCAAAGCAAAAACTACTGGTTAAAAACAAGGGTGCAGAATGTTCCATTTCAGGGGTTCGGTCTATTTGAATTCTTATAGCCTGTGTAATTGGATGGGTTGCCATAGCCGGTAAAATTTGTATCAGCCTCGGTATATCCGAAAAGCCGATCTTTAAAAGATTTTAGCAAAGGTATCTAACCATGTGTTTATTTTGCATAATAATTAGCCAGATATGATGCAGGTATTCCATTACCCCCAACCCTTTACACTGGAGAACGGTCAGGTTTTGCCTGAACTGCAGATAGGGTATCATACCTGGGGCACTTATCAGCCGGGGGCTAAAGTGGTATGGATTTGCCATGCACTAACTGCCAACTCCGATGCGGTTGACTGGTGGAAGGGACTGGTAGGGGAAGGTACTTTTCTACATCCCAACGATTATTTTATTGTATGTGCCAATATCCTGGGCTCTTGTTATGGTACTACCGGCCCTTTGAGTAGTCACCCCAAAACTGGCAATCCCTATTATGCCGATTTTCCGCAGGTAACTATCCGTGATATGGTAGCCGCTCATATATTATTGCGGCAGCAGTTGGGGATTGAAAAAATTTATCTGCTGATGGGGGGAAGTATGGGGGGATATCAGGTGTTGGAATGGGCCATCATGGAACCAACTATTTTTGAGCGTTTATTTCTGATTGCCACCTCCCCTTCGGAAAGTGCCTGGGGGGTTGCGGTTCATACTGCACAGCGACTGGCCATTGAGGCCGACAGTACCTGGCAAAATGCTGCTCCAGATGCGGGTGCAAAAGGATTGAAAGCTGCCAGAGCCATTGGAATGCTCACGTACAGAAACTATCAAACCTTTCAGGAAAAACAAACCGATCCGGATCCGGAGAAAATCGATCATTTTAAGGCGTCTTCTTATTTGAATTACCAAGGCGACAAGCTGGTTAAGCGATTCAATGCCTATAGTTATTGGTTACTTACCAAATCTATGGATAGCCATCACCTGGCACGAAAGCGCGGAGGAGATTTGATACAAACTTTGGGAATCATTCATCAGCCCACTTTAATCATAGGGATATTGGGTGATATCCTTTGTCCGGTTGATGAGCAACGGTTTATGGCTGCCCACCTACCAGATGCGCAGTTAATAGAGATAGAGTCGGCCTATGGCCACGATGGTTTTATTATCGAAACCGAACAGATTACCACGCACCTCCGGCTATGGCTAGCAGATGATGCTGTATAACTGATTTATTCTGGGTGATAGATTCGTTCCGCAGTTCGGTACACTTCCTTTTTGTTTAAGGTCATGGTTTTAGTTTGCTGCTTTGCATAGCGCTCCATTTGGTCGGTATAATGGGGAGAATCTTTGCGGGCAGAAGCACCATACACGTTCATGGATTCGATAATGGGTCCGTCTTTGGTAAATTTCACCAGCTCTACATAAGCATCACCTTGCGTGCCTTTGTAGAGTCCGTTTTTATAGGGAACTGTACTAATGGTAGCCAATACATCGGGTAAGCCTGCAATAGGAATTTCTTTTTCTCCCCGCACCAGTTTTTGAATATCACCTAGGGTTACATCGGTTCTTCCATAATCTCTTAGCATAGCTGTTTTTACTTCCCGTAAAAGATCAAGCGACTGTTGTGTAGTCATTTTAAGGGTTGAGAGATATTTTCCTCTTTGTTGGTTGGCTATTTTATAAATCAATAAAAACGTAGCAGCACCGCGGCTATCGGTGGTTGCTTTTTTATCCCAAGTAGTGCAATTAGCAATCATATCTGCCAAGTCGGGATAATCAGCGCTCTTTAGCATAAATAACGTATCTATATTAGTAGGAAAAGCAAACTGCGTAGGAAATTGCCGATCGAATTTTATTTTCTTCATCTGCTCAAATGAAATGGTCGGATACCCAGCTATCAATTCGGCAAAACGCATGCTACGATTGTTTTCCAGCGTTTCATAACCCATATTGGGAATTCGGTTTACGGGATTGTCATTGCCGTTGGTGCTATGGAACGGACTGTGATTAGTATTATATACAAATCCACTTTGGGGTTGCAAAACCTGGGGTAAATCGGCGAGGGGATGAATATCATTCCATAAAGTTGCCTGGGTGTTACCGGGAACGGTATTCTTCCAGCTATAGTTGGTATTACGTACCGGAATTTTTCCATTGCTTATATAATAGATGGTGTCGTATCGGTCGGCATATACCAGATTATATCCAGGAATTGCCATCATTTCGAGGGCCGATTTAAATTCGGTATAGTTTCTTGCCTTATTCATCCGATACCATTGTTCTAGTCCACGAACATCCATTTGTGCCGGCATACGTACCGAAAAGGTTCCTTTATCAGTGATCATGGTTGGACCGTACACGCTGGCATATATTTTTTTCTTTACAGGTATTACAGCGCCAGCAATTTTCACTTTCAGGGTTACTTTTTTTTCTTCCAGTTGAAGCCATTTGTCATCCATTTTATATTCAAGGGTATTGGCTGGATTGATTTCTAGCTGATATACATCTAGTTTATCGGGATCATTTACGGTATGGGCCCATCCGAGATATTCATTGGCACCGTGCAAAATGCAGGGGGCACCGGGAAAGTTGGCACCTAAGATATTCCAGCCTTCTTCGCTGCAAAGGTGTGCTTCGTAAAAAGCAACCGGACCTTCCAGTGGCTGGTGAGCGTTGATGGTGAGGTAGGTA
>JBIINW010000218.1:0-4337 GCA_044337245.1 Sediminibacterium sp.
TGCCCTTGTGTTTAAAAATTTACAGTCGAACCAGATTACCCTAGCCAGCCACAGCGGAAAAAGAGCCCTCGACTTTCATTTTCCCAACACACCTTATTTTGGTATCTGGAGTGCCCGCAATGCCCCTTTTATTTGTTTAGAACCCTGGCACGGAATTGCCGACAATGCTACTGCATCTGGAAAATTAGAAGAAAAAGAAGGGATTTGTACCTTATTGCCTGGTGTCGAATTTCAAACGGAATGGCGTGTAACGCTTCGATAAGGGAAAATTGGTACTTCCATTATTTTTTAAACACCGCATCTGCCAATCCTTGGTTGATGGTGTAAGCGCTATAATTGATTTCTACCCGCCCCTTTCTGTTTTTTATTTTTTCAGCCTCGGTAAGTGGCTTGGTTTCCTCTTCAAATTCGAGGGTAATGCCCTTGGGTAATTTATAATCTTTGGTGTTGAAACTAAAAATCACTTTATCGGGTAAGCCATACTGTTGGTATGCTCCGTATTGCATCGTCATTTCGTAGGTGCCATTTTCGCGGGTAGAGGTAACTGCTTTCAAAACCAGCAGCGTTGCTTCCTGAATATACAAAGTAGTTAAAATCACTTCGCTGTTTTCGTTCATGGGTAGCAATTTTACCACCCGGGTTTTTATGCCGTCAACTACTGCCTCACCTGCAGAAAGTGCAACAAAAGAAGTGGTAGCCATTAATGAACTCATGTTAATGGAAACACCGCCCTTGGGCAACAAAGAGATACCGCCTTCTTTTTTGATAGAAAACAGATCGGGCTTTTTAAAATATACTTTTACTTTCCCTATGGGAGCTTTAATAAATGAAACGTCTGTCTTCATAGTACCCACCGCTACATAGTCTTTTACCTGCTCAATTTTCGCCCGTACTTTTTGCACGAGGGGCGTCATATCCTGGGCCTGAATACCCGCAACCAGCAAACAACTCAAGACTAATAAACTTATTTTCTTCATAAACCCTGCTATAATTAACTAAGTATATCTTTTTTGCGAAATACCCATATTGAAACTAACAGGAACAACACAATATGTGTTAACAACACCAACGCCGACTGTACGATGCGCATAGGATGTTGTATAGTACCCGATAATGCTTCATTGGATGCATTCACTTTAATGTCGAAAAATTCTTTCCACCCAATCATATGGGTAGTAAATAAATAAGGCTTTACATAACTGAACAAGGGGATATTCAGGGTACTGAGTATGGTTAAAAAAACAATGATACTCATGGTGGCAACAATGGGCCCAATAGAATTGTTGGCAAACAAGCTTAGTAAAAATCCCAATGCGGCAACTGTACTCATGGCAAGGGCAGCAAAAGCAAAAGCGCCGCAATATCTCCAGAAGATATCATTTTCCCTCAACAGAACCACATAACTACTCTTGAGTAAAAACAAATCATCGGTACCAAAAATCAACATGTTTAAAAACAAAGCCAATATAGCCAACCAGATTAGTAAGAGTAAGGTATATACCATGGTTGCCATAAACTTAGCCACCAAAAAAGCATCGCGACTGATGGGCTTGGTGAGCAATAAACGCAGGGTACCCATATTAGCCTCACCAGAAATCATATCTGCCGCCACCAGTGCAATCAGTAAAGGCACATGCACCAACAATACCTGTAATACAATATAACAAACCTGGTATCCATTCAAAATATTTCCTTCGATGGTAATGGAGGAAGTAATATCCCGCATCATAAATTCTACATACTGTTCTCCATCCAGCTTTAATCCAAACTGTATGATCCCAATCAAACCAGTAATAGCCGCGAATGCAATATACGTTCGTGGACGACGGAATATTTTATATACCTCAATTTGAAAGAGTGTCCACATATCCAGGGGTAGTAACTTGTAAAAAATAATCCTCCAGCGAATGCCGGGGTTGTAATGATATCAGAGGTATCTGCAATTGTACCAATGACTGATGCAATGCAGGAATCTGTCGGCGATCTACTTTTAAAATAATTCCTTCGGGTGTAATCCGCTGCAGATAAGGCGCCCAAGCCGAATTTTGTAATATAGCCCATGCACTTTCGTTCTGCTCGGTGCTCAACTGTACTACTGTTTGTGCAGGGTCGAATAATTCCGAAGCATTCCCCTCTTTAACTTTTTTACCTTTGTGAATAATCAGTAATTGCGTAGCTACCTGTTCAATTTCACTCAACAGGTGAGAAGATACGATCACTGTTTTTTTTAACTCCGTTCTCAGGTGAATGATCAGGTGCCGGATATCGGCAATACCTTGCGGATCTAGTCCATTAGTAGGTTCATCCAGAATAATCAATTGGGGTTGGTGCACCAGTGCGATGGCAATGCCCAGTCGCTGCTTCATGCCCTGAGAAAAACCTGCTACTTTATCTTTCGCACGATCTGCCAAACCTACCTGCGCGAGTTGGTCCATCAGATTAACTCGGGTTGGCCGAATTCCACTGAGGCGGGCAAACAATTGCAGGTTATCATACGCCGACAGATATTGGTACACATCCGGCTTTTCAATTACCGCTCCTATCTGTTGCAGAATTTCTTTTTTATGTTTGGCAAGGGATAAACCGAATATTTCAATTTCTCCTGAAGTGGGCATGATTAAGCCTGTTAGCATTCGGATGGTAGTACTTTTTCCGGCACCGTTTTGACCCAGAAAACCGTATACGGATGCGGGTTCCACCGAAAAAGACAAATGATCCACTGCCGTTAAATGGCCAAATTGCTTGGTGAGCGCTGTTATCTTAACCAGTGGCTGCATACCCTCTATAACATTCAAGATGAATAAGTGTTGCAAGCTACCAAAAATACTGAGTGACCTGTATGCATTTGTTGCAGCAACCTGTTAAAAAAAACCCCGCAATAGCGGGGTTTCAGTATTTGTAAAGTGAATGCAATTAGCTTACTTATAATGAGCTGCTATTCCTTTGGCGAGTTCAGTCATTTCAGCAATACTTCCCTCATTTAACTGACCTTTCTTAAATTCAGCTAATACATGTGGAAGTTTAGTTTCCATTTCGAGCAGAAACTGTGCTTCAAATTCCTTCACTTTTTTAACGGAAACTTCTTTCAGTAAACCCTGAGAACCCAGGTAAATAATAGCTACCTGTTTTTCTACACTCATGGGTGAATATTGCGCCTGCTTTAAGATTTCCACGTTACGGGCACCCTTATCAATTACATTCTTAGTAGCAGGGTCTAAGTCACCCCCGAATTTAGAAAACGCTTCCAACTCACGGTACAAGGCCTGATCTAGTTTTAAGGTACCTGCTACCTTCTTCATCGACTTGATTTGGGCGTTACCACCTACCCGGCTTACCGAGATACCTACGTTAATAGCCGGACGGATACCTGCGTTGAAGAGGTTACCCTCCAAGAATATTTGTCCGTCGGTAATTGAAATTACGTTGGTAGGGATATAGGCAGATACGTCACCCGCCTGTGTTTCAATAATTGGAAGGGCCGTTAAAGATCCACCACCTTTTACCAGGTGTTTGATAGAAGCTGGTAAATCGTTCATATTCTTAGCCACATCATCATTGGCAATTACTTTAGCTGCTCTTTCGAGTAAACGACTGTGCAAATAAAATACATCACCAGGATAAGCTTCCCGTCCGGGCGGCCGTCTCAGCAACAGAGAAACCTCACGGTAGGCTACGGCTTGCTTAGAAAGATCATCATAGATAATCAAAGCAGGGCGACCAGTATCGCGGAAGAATTCTCCAATAGCAGCACCAGCAAAAGGAGCATAGAACTGCAAGGGAGCCGGATCAGAAGCAGAAGCACACACAATGGTTGTGAATGCCATAGCACCATTATCTTCTAATGTTTTCATAACCCCGGCAACTGTAGAAGCTTTTTGTCCGATGGCTACGTAAATACAATAAACCGGATTGCCGGCTTCGAAAAATTCTTTTTGGTTGATGATGGTATCAACGCAGATGGCGGTTTTACCAGTCTGACGGTCGCCGATAACCAATTCCCGCTGACCACGTCCGATGGGAATCATGGCATCAATAGCTTTGATACCAGTTTGCAGTGGCTCTTTAACAGGCTCACGATAAATTACGCCGGGGGCTTTGCGCTCCAGGGGCATTTCGTATAATTCGCCTACCAAAGGACCTTTTCCATCGATGGGTTCGCCCAAGGTATTGATTACCCGTCCTACCACACCTTCTCCCACTTTAATAGAAGCGATTTGTCCGGTTCTCTTCACTTTGGCACCTTCTTTAATACCAGCACCTTCTCCCATCAATACCACCCCTACATTATCTTCTTCCAGGTTAAGGGCAATGGCTTTAACGCCATTATCAAATTCTAC
>JBIINW010000219.1:0-4326 GCA_044337245.1 Sediminibacterium sp.
TTTTAGTGGCAGAGCTGTCGGTAAAGCCAATGGTTTTTTCATACAGCTTCTTGCCATTTTTTGCCAAGAGAATATTGCCATTGAATGCATTGATTTTATTAAGACTATCAATTGATTTGTCAAAATTTTCAATTAATGCCTCTATTGATTGCGCATGCGTTGGCAACGGCAAAACTACTGAAATAGCAATCCCGAAAAATATTTTGAAAATTTTCTTAAACATAGGCACTTAAATATAATATAAAAATGTATTCTCAGCAAGCTTTATAAATTAGATATGACCCAAAAGTGAAAATTTCTTCGAAAACTCATCAAAATCTTTCTTTCCACCTGATATTCAAAGCAGGTTCAAAAATTCGTAGTCCCTTCCTTTTTATAATTGATAATAGATAAAGCCTAATATGTAAACTATGTAAATCTTCTACTTCATTGTATAACAGTTCTATAAAGCTGATATAATAGTTTTGTAACTGATTGCGCACTGAAACTAAATTATATTACTGCAACAACCATCACATCTGCCTCGCTTTTCTAATATAGCATTCATAAATTAAAAAATATAAAATGAAACAATCATCTACAAATCACCCCATCATCAAAAATGTTACAATCAGCCTTATGCTAATTGGTACTATTTTCTTTTCCAACATTTCACATGCTGCTGTTGAGATGAGAACTACTTCAACTTCTGTAATACCTATAAGGCCAATGGAGAAAGAGAAAGAATCAGCTTATTTGGTTCGATTAAATGAAATTAATGCGATGGATAAATCAAAGCTTAGCCATGCAGACAAAAAGGCATTACGTAAAGAAGTTCGAACAATAAAAAGTGAACTGGCAGCAAACAATGGAGGTGTTTTTCTTTCAGTGGGAGCAATTATTATTATCATTTTATTGTTGATTTTATTGCTTTGAGCTGGGCCCAACTCGATATTCATTTGGCTTTAGATCAAGTCTGATGCTCCACAAGATTGTATAGAAATGTTAAGAAAACATAAATGCAAGTAGCACTAATTACTTGAACTTACATTTAATTGAATGGAAGATTTTTGGTTGATAATTTAATTGTTCTTTTTGAGGGGCTATCTGAGCTAATATGCTGTTCAGAAGAAATTACAATAATTTTTGCAGAATAAAGATTAAATTGAATTTCAATTCCCACAAATTGATTCAAAAGTCTACCATTCAGCTATTACGAATACCCTTTAGTTTTTTTTTAATGCCCGTATATTGGTTTGCTCTTAGTATAACCACAGAGATCAATTATACAAGGGCTATTCTGGTTTTTGTGCTTTTACATGCCCTGCTGTATCCTGCCAGCAATGGGTATAACAGCTATAACGATAGAGATACTGAAAGCATTGGCGGTATTGCCAATCCAATGCAGCCGACCAAGCAATTATATTATAGTACGCTGGTTTTGGACCTGATAGGATTTGTATTTTCATTTTTAATCAGTAATGTATTTGCTGGATGCTATCTATTTTTTGTTATCTGCTCAAGGTTATATAGCTGGCGAGGTTTGCGCCTCAAAAAATATCCTATTCTCGGCTATTTTTTGGTTATCATTAATCAAGGCACCTTGGTTTTTTTTGCTATTGCACACGGAGTTAGTAGTAACCTTACATTGGAAGTGCCATCTTTATTATTACTCGCCGCAGGTTTATTAATCGGAGGATTTTACCCCATCACCCAAATTTACCAGCACATCCAAGACAGAAATGATGGTGTTAAGACTATTTCGATTTTACTCGGGAAAAGAGGCACATTTATTTTTTGTGGCGTCCTCTATTTACTTGCATTTTTATGTCTCTTTTTGTATTTTCAATCGAAGCAGTCGTTGCCTAATTTTTGGGTTATTCAACTATTTTTCATTCCAGTGGTTTTAAATTTTTTGCATTGGATGTTAGCAGTATGGAAAAATCCAGCAAAAGCTGATTTTAAAAACACTATGCGGATGGTTTGGATTGCCAGTACTTTTACCAATTTGGCATTTATCACTTTATTAATAATGAACCATTTTGGCTGATATAATATCTATAGCAACCTCAAGTCCAGCTTATGCTCATAAGCAAGAAGATATTTTGCAATACATGCAAAAAGCCTATCAGTTAAACGCAGAAGAAAAAAGGAAATTAGCATTTTTGTATCATCATAGTGGAATAGAAACTAGGCACTCTGTAATTCCTGATTATGGCAACAATGTAACAGACTCTAATTTTTTGCCTGGAAACGATTATGATCCTTTCCCGTCTATTGATCAAAGAATGGAATTGTATAAAAGTAAGGCATGCGCTATCTCTATAGAGGCAATAAAGAAATGTATCAACACGCACATTACTGCAGCGCAAATTACACATCTAATTAGTATCAGTTGTACCGGCATGAGTGCCCCCGGATTAGATTTAGAAATCATGGAACAAATGGGGTTGTCTCCAACGATTTTTAGAACTTCTATCAACTTTATGGGTTGTTATGCAGCCATACATGGAATGAAATTAGCTAAATTTATTTGTGATAGTGAACCAGATGCAAAAGTGGTAATGGTTGCAACTGAATTATGTACTTTACATTTTCAGAAAGAATATACGCTCGAAAATGCATCCAGTAGTCTTTTATTTGCCGATGGCGCAGCAGCAGTTTTGATTAGTAATGTTATTACTAGCCCAAAAGCAGTACAAATTGAAAGCTTTCATTCGCAAGTAGCATTTGAAGGCAAAAAAGATATGGCCTGGGAGATAAGTAGCAAGGGGTTTTTAATGACTTTGAGCAGTTATATTCCACAACTCATCCAACAAGATATCGAGATGCTTATCTCTGGAGCACTTCAAAAACAAGGGTTAACCCATCAAGAAATTCCTTTTTGGAGTATCCATCCGGGTGGTAAAAAAATTGTGGATGTAATTGAACAAAAGCTGTCTTTAACCCCTTCACAAACCTATTTTGCCAGAAAAATTTTAGCCGAAAATGGAAACATGTCGTCCCCGACTATCCTTTTTGTATTAAAGGAAATCATGGATTCATCCATTAAAGCAGGAGAGAAAATCTTTGGGATTGCTTTTGGCCCTGGGCTTACTATGGAAACATTTTTGTGTAGGAAAAAATAACTGTATAGGAATGCGTTTAAATACAAGGTCTTACCAAAAGGAATTACTCGACGGTGACTCTATTCCTTTTCCGGCAATCGTACAAAATTTGCGTGAACTCAATACCATTAATACGCTACTTGGGGGACATGCTATTACAGTAATGGGGTTTAAGCAATTAGTAAAAGACAAAAAGGAAATTACTGTTTGCGAAATTGGTTGTGGGGGCGGAGATAATTTGGTGGCCATTGTAAAGTACTGTAAAGAGAACAAAATCAAGATTAATTGTATAGGAATTGATTATAATGCTGATTGTATTGCGTTTGCCAAGCAAAATGTGTATCTGAAAGAAAATACCGAATTCATTTGTAGCGACTATGCAAAAGTTATTGTTGAAAGCAATACAGATATTATTTTTTCAAGTTTATTTTGCCATCATTTTACAGATGAGGAATTGGTAAATCAACTCAAGTGGATGGAGGCTCATGCTCGATTAGGATTTTTTATCAATGATTTACAACGTCATTGGTTAGCTTACTATTTGATACAAATACTTACACAGATATTTTCCAAGTCGTATCTTGTAAAAAATGATGCCCCTTTAAGTGTAGCTAGAGGGTTCAGAAAATGGGAATGGCAATCACTTTTTTCTAAAGCCGCACTTCTAAACTGCCGTATTAGCTGGAAATGGGCATTTAGATATTTAATCGTTTATGAACCGGTTGCATAATGAATAATGAATTTGACATTGCAATAATTGGAGGTGGCTTAGCAGGATTAAGTCTTTCTATTCAATGTGCTAACGCAGGATATAGAACCCTATTATTTGAAAAGGAAACGTATCCCTTTCACAAAGTTTGTGGCGAATACATTAGCAATGAATCATTTCCTTTTTTAGAAAAACTTGGTGTACCACTCACATTTTGGGGGCTTCCCAGTATTAACAACTTAAACATTTCTGCCCCCAATGGAAACTCCTATCAATTTGCTTTACCACTTGGCGGATTTGGTGTTAGTCGCTTTAAACTCGACGAATGCCTGTATCAATTAGCTTTAACTAAAGGAGTTACTGTGCTTGCAAGTACCAAAGTACAGGATATTAATTTTACATTTAATAGGTTTGAAATTATAACTGATACAGGTAGCTACCAAAGTAATGTTGCTGCCGGAAGTTTTGGCAAACGAAGTAATCTTGATATTCATTTGTCACGACCTTTTGCAAAGGCAAAGCCCAATGCTT
>JBIINW010000220.1:0-4322 GCA_044337245.1 Sediminibacterium sp.
TCCACAGATTATCCGAGAGATGGAAGCGATTGTAAAAAAGGAGCATCAGCATCCTTTGCTGAAAGAGTGGGCGTTTTTTGGGGAAGATACTTTAGCTAGATAATCTGATTGCAATAATTGCTATACATAGTTAGTTTGAACGAATGGATTTTTGTTTAGGTGCTGCTGTTGCTGGCTACATATCAGTGAGAGAAACCAGAATTTTGAATACGAGAAATAGCTTACAATAAACGAATGTAATGGGTAAAATACAGCCATTTAAAAAGAAAATCTGATAAAAAAACGCAAATTCCCGCATAAAAAGGCAGGATAAATAAATTTGCAATAATTTTTTCTGCTACTATCCTAAATTGTTCTAATTTGCTATAGAAATTTAGATATAACTTTAATTATTGCTCAAATATTAGCCAAAGCTTGCCGTTTTTTGCAAGGTTTTGCAAATTTGCGGTTTGTTAAAGAATATCCAGATTATTATACATTACGTAACCAACGAACCAAAACAACTACTATGAGAAGAGTTGCCTGCCTGGGGAAAATCATGGTTTTAGCCATGCTTTTAATGTTATCCCCTTCCCTGATGGCACAGGAAAAAACGGTTTCGGGAACCATTGTATCCGACGATGATGGTTCTCCGCTGCTAGGTGTTACTGTTACCAACAAAAACACCGGAAAGAAAACGGCAGCAAACAGTGTCGGTTATTATTCTGTGCTTGCACAAAAGGGACACGTTCTCGTGTTCAATTATGTGGGGTATGCTGCCAAAGAGGTAACGGTAGGGGATGATGACAAATTAAGCATCCGAATGGTTACTTCTGATAGAAGTTTGGGAGACGTAGTTGTAACCGCTTACGACATTAAGAAAAGTAAGCGGGAATTAACCTACCAGGCTTTATCGGTTAGCGGTGAAGAAATTGCATCTACCCGAAGAGACAACTTTATTAACTCACTTGCAGGTCGTATTCCTGGTGCTACTATTACGGCTACCACGGGTATGCCCGGGGCCTCTGCAACAATCGTTTTGCGCGGACCCACCTCAATTGATGGGTCTAACCAGCCCCTTTTTGTTGTAGATGGTTTGATAATTGACAATAGTTCTTTTGAGATGCAAGACAGATTGCCAGCTTCTGGTGGCATCAACCTGGCAAATAGAAACAACGACTTTGGTAACCGTGCAATGGATATCAACCCGGAAGATATTGATGTGGTTACGGTATTGAAAGGACCAGAGGCAACTGCCCTTTATGGTTCTGATGGTGCCAACGGTGCAATCATCATCACAACCAAGAAAGGAAAAAAAGGAAAAGCGTCTGTAAGCTATAATAACTCTTTCCGCTTTGAAAAAGTAACCCGCTTACCAGAGATTCAAAAAGTTTTTGATCAGGGTTTTGGTGGTGTTACCAATAACACGCAGCGTAGTTTTTTTGGTAATCGTTTACCGGTGGGTGCTCCTGTTTATGATAACCTCGGCAACTTTTTCCGCACGGGAAGAACCCAGCAACATAACATTGCCATAGAAGGCGGAAACGAAATGAATACGTATCGCTTTACTGCCAGTACCTTCAATAACGAAGGTGTAGTTCCGAATACAGGCTTCGATCGGTATAACTTCCGCTTAAATACTACATTTAAATTGAGTCCGAAGTTCAATGTAACTAACTCATTTACCTATATTTCATCCAAAACTACGAAGGCTTCTAAAGGGGCTGGCGGCTTTTTGCTGAGTTTGCTTACTTGGCCGGTGGATGACGATGCCAGGAATTATCTGGATGCCAATGGAAATCGCCGCTCTGTGAACGGTAATTTTCTCCAGTTAGCGGAAGATGATAATCCCTTTTGGGATATCAACCGTAACCAAAACTTCGATCAAAATGATCGTTTGATGGGTAATATTCAACTTAGCTATGACCCCTACAAATGGTTGAATTTAACCGCGCTGATGGGCGTTGATTTTTATGCCGATTTAGGAACTTGGTTTACTCACCCACAAAGTAACCTGGCCAGAACAGTAGGGGGTAGTATTCTTCAATTTCGTTCCCGACAAATGTTGGTGAACGGTGCATATCGTGCCACTGTTCGTAAAAAAATTGGCAATTTTAATAACGTTGTTACGGCTGCTTTTACCTTTGATTCTAGAAGATATGAAGTAAACGGCACCCGCGGTGAGCGACTGTTTGATCCTGAATTTGTTAGTCTGAACAATGCAGACCCCACCACCATTGGAACCATTACTACGGCTGAAAACAATAACAGGCTGGGGGCATTTATTAACTACACTTCCAGCTATAAAAATTTCCTAAACTTCTCTTTGGCCGGTCGTATGGATGGCTCTAGCCGACTGGTTGATCCTACCAATTGGGATCCTGCTAAGCCTTACTATTTCTATTGGTCTGCAGGTTCCAGTCTTATCTTAAGTGACATTATCAAGTTGCCCAAAGAGATAACATACCTAAAGTACCGGATTAACTACGCCACAACAGGCCGTGATCCCAGAACCCCTTATGTAACTTCTAATCGTTTCTCTCAGTCAACCTTCACCGGTGGAGGCTTTTCGCCTTTTGTTACTCAGGGAAACCCACAACTGCGCGCCGAATTTAGCCAGCAGTTTGAAACAGGTTTAGAAGCTAAATTCTTAAAGGGAAGACTCGGATTTGATCTTACTTATTACTCAAACAAAACAGTAGATCAGTTACTTAATCCCCGCTTGAGCTATGCTTCTGGTGCCATCTTGAAATGGATTAACGGAGGAGATGTGGTGAATCGTGGTTGGGAACTTCAAATGTTAGGTACCCCCATCAAAAACAAGAAATTCACGTGGGATGTTACTGTAAACTGGTCGCGTAATCGCAATGAAATTCTGCGGATGCCTTCCGACCTGCCTTTCTTCTATAATTCAGATACATGGATTGCCGGTATCCGAAACATTGCTACCAAAGGCGGTTCCATTTTTGATTTGGCTGCCACCCGATTTTTACGGAATACTCGTGGAGACGTGTTGGTTAGTCCTACATCGGGATTACCCGTTCGTATCTCCGACTACGTTAAAGTTGCTAGCCGTCAGCCCGACTGGAACATGGGTCTGATTAACAGCTTTTCATTCCTCGACAACTGGAATTTGTCATTCAACCTCGACATTCGAAAAGGGGGTGATATCTTCAATGGTACCGAATGGTTCTTGTATTCCCGTGGTGCCAGCGTTCGTACCCTTGATCGCGAAACGCCCCGTATTATCAGAGGTGTTCTGCAGGATGGTTTAGAAAACACAGCTAATCCAACACAAAACACTATTGTGCTTACACCATTTGCCCGGAGTGAATTTTATTCTTTGGGCGTTGCTGAAGAAGATTTTATTGAGCGGAATATTAACTGGGTTCGCTTAAGAGATCTTACCCTGAGTTATCGTTTATCTAATAAGCTGATAAAAAGACAGAACGTAATCAAGAGTGCATCTGTATTTTTCACTGGAACCGACTTGTTTATCCTAACGAATTATCGTGGTGCCGATCCAGCTGCCAACGCTAACAATGCTGCCTCGAGAGGTGGTATCGGAGGTGTAGGAATGGATTATGGCAACATGGCAACTCCTGTGGGTATCAACTTTGGTATTCGTGCTCAATTCTAATGCTTAAATAAGTATAACATGAAAAAGTTAATAAAAATAATTTGCTTGATGGTGCTGGTTTCTGGTATGGTGGGCTGTAAAAAATACCTAGATATCAACTCAGATCCTGCATCCCCAAATGTGCCTTCATTACCGGCATTGCTTTCGCCAGCCCAGGCTACCATGTCTCGCACACTCATATTCGATGGGCGTGCAACAGGGGCATATATCCAATTCTGGTCTAACACCGCGGTACAAGAAGTGTACGACATTCATAACGCTAACCAGGCTGGTTCTGGCGCCGGTAATCAGGGTTGGAGAGATGTATACCAATTACAAGGCCCTTCCATAGATTTAATCATTCAGCAGGGTACTAAAAATGAACAATGGGATTATGTGGGTGTTGCCTTTGCCCTTCGAGCCTGGGGATTCCAATACCTCACCGATATGCACAGTGATATCGTTTTTAAACAGGCCTGGGAACCCAACCGCGTGTTCTTTGATTACGATAACCAGGAAACTGTTTACCGTGGCGTTGACTCAATTTGCCGAAGAGCTTTAAGCTTCTTGTTAAGAACCGATGGTAAAGGGAACCAATCTCAGTTAGCCAGGGGTGACATTATCTTTCAGGGCAACAAAGATCGTTGGATACGATTTGTGTATGGGTTAATGGCACGTAATTACCACCGGCTTACTAACAAAGCCGATTACAAAGCTGACTCAG
>JBIINW010000054.1:0-14830 GCA_044337245.1 Sediminibacterium sp.
GCAAACTCATCGTACCATATTGCTGTAGCATGTGGCAAATTCCACCAACGGTTCCGGGGGTTATGGCTGCCAGCGGACCATATTCGGGCGGAAACTGATAGCCCCTTTCTTTAAAAAATGCCGGGGTTGCTCCGGTGGGAGCAACTCCGAGGGCATTGATGCCAATTACCTTTTTTGTTTTCGGATTATAAATCAATGCCTGCGTTTCTCCGCCCCAGCTTAATACGTCCCACATAGTGCAGGTAGCCGCCAGCATCGCACAAGCCGCATCCACTGCATTGCCGCCCTGTTGAAAAACCATCGCTCCGGCAGTTGCGGCCAGCGGCTTTCCGGTTATGGCCATCCAGTTTTTTCCGTGCAATGGCGGTTTTTGAGTAGGCTGTGCCTGTAATGCGCATACCAGCACCATCATAGCGCTGGCTATCAATAGTAGTTTTTTCATGTACTTGTGTTTGCGGCAAATTAATGCATTCGTGTATTTTTTTCGAAAGAATTGGGCGAGCGGGTGAATGAGGTCGGCCATTTCTCAATTTTTATTGCAGATATCGATCAACCTTTTTTGTAATGCTTCTTTTAACTTGCTGCCAGCTTTGATTTTTTAGGCTCACGGGATCTTCGCTTTCTTCGGCATCCTTAAAATAGGTGATGGCCTGAGGCACTGAAATCAGCAAGTTTTGTGTGCTATACTTCTGTTGGTGAAAACGAACAAAATCTTCCACCGAATAGTGTTCCAATAGCTCGGCGATATCCCAAAAATCTTTTTTCTTTCCCCTTCCCAATACAGCCTGCACCTTCATGGCAACGATATCTTCTGTTGAAAACATCCGAACCCCCTCCACCAGTTTCGGGGGAGCAATCAAAGGGTGTGGGTGCCGAACCAAATCAACTTTAACGTCATCAATAAAACAAAAGATGCCAAATCGGGGCGGTTTTTGTTCAAGTATAACCCTGCCGCCAAACAGTTGGGTTAAACTTGAAATCACTTCCTCGTTTTCAAACTTTTCAGTTGAAAATAAATCAAGATCCTCGGATTTTCTATGACCATATAATAAAGACAAGGCCGTTCCTCCCACTAAACCAAACCCCGCTAGAAACGGCGCCCTCATTAGTTGCTCTAATAAGGAAAAAGTTTGGGGCTCGACAGTCTCAATGTGTAACATCTAAAATCTTTTAGGGGTCGGTTGATTACCGCGCTGGCTAGATACATCCTTGTCTCTGGCAAAAACTTTGCATTTAATAGAGCCTCCGTTACTTTTTCGTCTCCATAGTACCGCCTGCAATTTCTTATATCCGGCACATCTCCTCGCTCAAAAACTCGCTCTATAACAAAATTTGCTTTCGCATCATAGTCGAGTTTTTCAAAATTCACATCCCAGAAAATGCGCTTATTAAAAACAGGCGGGCTTTTTGCTTCCATTAGATAAAATTAGGGATTTCTTCGGATGGAGTAGCGGTGGTTTCCGCACAACTCCCCACTCCCAAAAAAAGCACTCCATCAATTATCCCTATTTCTCCACTCCCTTTTGTAACTTCATGAATCCTAACTTTTCACTATGCCCGAATACCAACTAACAATTAACGGAAAATCGCAACCCATAGAAGCCCCGGCAGATATGCCCCTACTTTGGGTGCTGCGCGATGTGCTCGACCTTACCGGCACCAAATATGGCTGTGGCGTTGGATCCTGCGGCTCCTGTACCGTTTTAATAAACGGCAAGCCCATTCGCTCTTGTCAATACACCGCCGCCGCCAGCGTTGGTAAAACCGTTACTACCATCGAAGGACTAAGCGAAGACGGAACCCATGTGGTGCAACGGGCCTGGATGGAAATCAATGTGCCGCAATGTGGGTATTGTCAGGCCGGACAAATCATGACCTCCGTTGCGCTCCTGCAAACATTCCCGCAACCAACCGACGAACAAATTGATGAGGCTATGCAGGGGTTGGTTTGTAGATGTGGTACCTATGCCCGAATTAAAAAAGCGATTCACAAAGCAGCCGAACTCGGCAATAAATAATTGATTATGCAAAGAAGAGCGTTTATTCAACTTAGCTCGTTTCTGTCTGGTGGCTGGGTGGTGGCCCAGCTGGTTCCCCTGCCTACCTTCGCTGCCGACGATCCTGTCTGCTTTCAACCCAGTCCGCTGATTAAACTCTGTTCTGATGGAAAAATAATCGTATATGTATATAAGCAGGAAATGGGGCAGGGCGTTCAAACCTCTTTGCCCCTGATTGTGGCGGAAGAGTTGGAGGCGGATCCAAAACAAGTAGTCGCAGAAGCCCTTCCTTATAGCCCTAGCAGTGGTTTTAATTATTCTACCGGCGGAAGCACCAGCATCCTGCGTGAATTTATGCCCCTGCGAAAAGCGGGCGCAGCAGCAAGAGAAATGCTGATCAAGGCCGCCGCCAACGAATGGGGAATTTCGGTCGATAATTGCCGCGCACAAAAAAGTCGCGTTATTAATACCACCACCAATCAATCCATTGCTTTTAAAGATCTGATTGCAAAGGCTTCCGCGCTTCCAATTCCAAAAGATCCGGTGCTAAAAAATTATAAAGAATTTACTCTCATCGGAAAACCGGGGGTGAAAAAAAATAATATTCGAGACATTGTTACGGGGAAATTAAAATATGGGCTTGACTATCGGGTTCCGAATATGCTCTATGCCGTTATTGTTCGTTGTCCGGTTATGGGAGGAAAAGTAGCTTCCTGGGATAAACAATCCGTTGCTACTATTGATGGCATTGTTGAGTTGTTCGAGATGAAAGAGATGGGCGATCAGCTGGAAACCAGAAGCGGGGTTGCCATTGTTGCAAACACGCGCTGGGCTGCCTTACGCGCTCAGAAAAGCTTACAGGTGCAGTGGACCTATCCCGCAGGAGCCAATGAAAAAAGTAGCGCCAGTTATTTTGCTGAACAAGCCGCTCGCCTGCAAAAGGCGCCGGATATGATTTACAACGAAAAGGGTGCTGCCGTAAAAGACATGCCCCAACCAGATGGAGAGTGGATTACGGCCAGCTATCAAATTCCCTTTGTGGCACATGCCGCCATGGAGCCCTTGAACTGTATTGCTGATTTTTCTAATGGTAAATTTACTTTGTGGGGCGGATTTCAAAACCCCGGCAAAACCGCTTCGGTGGCTACCAAGTTTTTCGGACTTACCTCTAAAGATATTTTCATCAACCTGATGCCGCTTGGCGGTGGTTTTGGAAGAAGATTAAGTGCAGATTACAGCGCCGAAGCCATGCAGGTGGCCTATCAAATAAAGCGTCCGGTACAGCTGATGTTTACGCGGGAAGATGATATGAAGTTTGATAACTATCGCCCAGCATCCTCTCATATACTTAGTGCTAAATTGGGTGCTGATAAAAAGCCGGCAGATTGGTTGCACAAAATTGCCATTGCGCCGGTGGCTGATTATTTGCTCGGCATGAAGGGCAACAACAACTGGCTTGCAATGGAAGCAGAAGGCGGCTCTATGGGAGATATGTACTATGCTATTCCTTCTCTTCGCTCTGCAGTTAGCAGAACGCCTTCTCCGCTGGTAGAGGGCTGGTGGCGCGCAGTAAACTTTAGTTATAACAATGTAGTAATTGAATGTTTTATAGATGAGTTGGCAAAAAAAGCCGGGGTAGATCCGGTTGAATACCGCCTCTCACTTCTAAAAAATATGCCTGCCAGGAAAATAAAAGACGGCACCTTGTTTGATCCGGCCCGGCTTGCCGCAGTTGTTGAATTGGCGGCAGAAAAAATTGACTGGAATAAAAAGAGAGGGGCCGGCAAGGGTGTTGGTATTGCCTGTTGTTTTTATAACCACGCTAAAGCCTATACTGCTCATGCTTTTGAAGTAAGTGTTAGTAAAACCAAGAAAATAAAAATTCTTCGGGCGGTGGTGGCTACGGATGTAGGATTAGTAATTGACCCCGATGGTTTTGCCAATCAAGTAGAAGGGGGGTTTGTGTGGGGATTGAGTGCGGTATTAAAAAGCGAAATAACCTTGGCGAATGGAGCCGTTCAGCAAAGCAGCTTTTTCGATTTTCAGGTTGCTCGGATGCCGGATGTGCCGGCGCTGGAAATACACGTAATTCCAAGCAATGCAGAACCGGGCGGAGCTGGCGAAACCAGTGTTCCCTCGGTAATTCCTGGGTTAATGAATGCAATTGCTGCCGCAACCGGCGTTCGGGTGAGAGAATTGCCGCTGAAGAATAAGGGCTATACTATTTAATCGTTTCTACTTACGAGTGAAGTGCAAATCGTGGAAATCGTAACTAAAATCTGTAAGTGGTGAAAGGGCCCGCATCGTTATGGTTTTTCCCTGCCCTTCTTCATCCAACCCAAAGCTCACAAAAGCATCTGCGTCCATACTCCGGTCGCTCCAACGGACCACCATCGTGTTTCCTTTGTAGGGATATAGCTGTCCGGTTAATTTGCGAGATCGTTTCATAGATAGCCAGGGTTGTCCATCTTTTACATAAATAGTCACATCGCCCATCCAATTATCTCTGTATTCACCCAATAAGGGTTTCACATTTTGTGTTGCCAGCCGACTCGCTTTTTCAATTTCTGTTTGAATAGAATCGGTTATTTTTTTTGCTTCCAGTAACTGCCTATTCCGGTTTGTGATTAACACTTTGTGCCAGTCGATTCCGGTGGCACCAATATATCCATCTTTTATTTGATTGGTAATTGCTACAAATGCCCCGCCCTCCTGTTGGTTGGTTAATACAATAATGCCTAATTTAATTTCAGGAATCAGGGTGATTTGGGTAACCATTCCTTCTAAGCCGCCTGTGTGGGAAGCCTGTAATTTTCCTTTTACGTCTGATAGGCCAAACCCTAATCCGTATGCGGAAAAGTGAACCTGATAGGGACCAGGAGCAGTCACAGGAATAATAGTTTGTGGGGTCCATAATTCTTTGGCAACTTCGTTAGAATAGATTCTCTTCTTGTTACCATATTCTCCCCCATTCAATAAACAAGTTACCCATTTAGATAGGTCAACAATATTCGAATTAATTCCTCCCGCCGAATGTCCTACCTGTAATGTGCTTCTTGCAATCACTTGTACTTTTCCATTTACGGGGGCATGTGCATCAATTACATCTTTGTTAGATGGCAGCCTATCAAAAGAACCGGCACTTTCTTCCATTCCCAGAGGGTGTAAAATATTTCCTTCTACAAAATCATCCCAGCTTTTTCCAGAAACGCGAGCGATTACTTCTCCGGCAACAATGTATAAATTATTGTCGTAATCATACTTAGTTCTAAACTCAGAAACGGGTTGTAAAAAACGGAGGTTATAAATAACATCTTTCAGGGTAAAATCACTGGAATCCGGAAAAAACATCAGATCACCTGCCCCTAATCCCAAACCGCTTCGATGCGTTAATAAATCTTTGATTGTAAAGTGTTCCGTAACATAAGGATCGTATAATTTAAATTCCGGAATATAATCTCGTACTTTATCATTCCAGGAAATTTTTCCTTGATCAACCAATATTCCCAACGCTGCTGCAGTAAAAGCTTTACTATTAGAGGCAATTCCAAATAAGGTATGCTCCGTGGTGGGTAATTTACTTGCTAATGATCTAAGGCCATATCCCTTGGAGTGAATCAGTTTACCGTCTTTTACAATACCAACAGCAATGCCAGGAACATCAAATGATTTCATCACTTTTTCTACAAAAGAATCTATTGCTTTTTCGCTCATGGGTTGTGCTAAAAGCGAAAACGAAAAAAAACAGAGCGGAAAGAATAATAATTTTTTCATGCAATACTTTTTTTAATTTTTTCTTTACCCAACCAATCCGGCTTTCTTGCTGATTTCCATCATTCTATCCATCGGAATTTTTGCTGCCAGTCGTAATGTTTCTTCCATCTGAATTTCAGGAACTTCGTACAATAAGGAAAGATATACTTTTTCGAGTGTGTTTAATTTCATGTGGGGGCAATCATTACATGCACATAAATTATTGGGTGGGGCCGGAATAAATGTTTTTTCTGGCGATTGTTTTTGCATCTGGTGTAAAATTCCCGACTCCGTGGCAACAATAAAGCTACTGTTGGGCGATGATTGGGAGAACTGTAGTAATTGGGTGGTACTTCCAATAAAATCAGCCAGCGCTAATACAGCTTCTTCACATTCCGGATGGGCAATTAATAAAGCATCGGGATGGCGGTGTTGTAAACGAATAATTTTTTCTCGGCTGAATATTTCATGAACCATACAGGCCCCATTCCACAACAACATATTGCGACCGGTTTTCTTATTTAAATAAGCCCCCAGATTTTTATCTGGGGCAAATAAAATCAGTTGGTCGGCCGGAACACTTTCAATAACGGCTTGGGCATTACTACTTGTACAAATAATATCACTCTGGGCTTTAATTTCTGCGGTGCAGTTGATATACGAAATCACCAAGTGGTCGGGATGTTTTGCCCGAAATTGACGAAATAATTCCGGGGGAGCACTGTCCGCGAGGGAACAGCCGGCTTTCCAGTCGGGAACAATCACTTTTTTTGACGGGTTTAGTATTTTGGCGGTTTCTGCCATAAAATGAACCCCGGCAAAAAGAATAATGTCCGCTTCTGTTTTGGCCGCCTTTTGGGCCAACCCTAAACTATCCCCAATGTAATCCGCAACATCCTGAATATCCGGCTCCTGATAATAATGGGCTAGAATAACCGCATTTTTTTGTTTCTTTAGTTTTTCAATTTCTGCAAACAGATCCAGGGAGGGATCGATCTCTTTATCTAAAAATCCAGCTTCGGGAAGTAATGTTGAGTCAGTAACCATGTACAATTTTTTATTCCTGTAAAACTAATTGCTTTCTGCTAGAATCCTTCCCAAAAAAAGTGGATAACCACCGTAGTATTTTATAATAAAAAGTATTTGTAATTAACCCTATTATTATTACGCCTGTGGATTAGTGTATAATTAACTTATTCACCTTTGTTACACTGGTTTATTCACTGTAATTCACATACTTATACACTTTAAAAAGACTTTACCTGCTTACAATTTACTGGTTTTTCAACCGGCTGTGAATTTAGTTAAACACAATCTTAAAAAAACAATTAACACTTTGCGCACTGTTAATTAAGGGGGATAAAAGGAACTTACATTTTCGCCTTCTCTAAATATTTTAATAATCCCTGCTATTTATTCCTTTTTATTTCACAACTATTCTAAAAAAAATCCCGTTTTTCCACCGTTTTTTTAGCTTATTCACCCCTCAATGTGGATTAGTTTTTTCCGCCCTTTTTTCCCTGGTCGGGTTTTTCTGATTCCTGACCTTTTTCACCCTTTTTATCTTCCCTTTGTTCTAATGGCCGAATACCCTATTTTTGCCCTCCTGATTGAACAGGAATAAGTTAAATTACAATATTTTATTATGTCTATTATTCAACGAATTCGTGACAAAGGTGCCTGGATCATGTTTAGCATTATTGCGCTGGCTTTAATTGCTTTTATTTTACAGGATGGTGTTAGACAAGGGGGAGGACTTTTCACCAACACTACAGTTTTGGGAGAAGTTAATGGAACTAAGATTGAAAGAGCTGCCTTTGATGAAAAATTAAACGACCTAGAAAAATTGGCGGCTGGTCAGGAAGGACCCCGCGAAGAATTAATGGGTCAATTGTGGAATCAGGAAGTTGATCAATTGTTATTAAAAGAGCAATATGATCATTTAGGCCTAATGGTTTCTCCGAAAGAATTGTCTGATATTTTATTTGGACCAAATTCTCCATTAAAACAAGAGTTTACCGATCCAACAACCGGTCTTTTCCGTGAGAATGAAGCCCGTTTGGCAATTGCTAATATGAAGAAGAGTAAAAACTCTGATCAAACCCGAATGGTGAACACAGTGTACATTGTTCCAACCGTAGAGAAAGCCCTGCGTATCAAATATCAATCCTTGCTGTTGCAATCTTCTTATATTCCAAAATGGTTATTAGAAAAACAGCAAGCAGACAATAATAACATTGCCAATATTTCTTACGTGTATTATCCTTA
Organism: Sediminibacterium sp.; assembly: GCA_044337245.1. GTDB lineage: Bacteria > Bacteroidota > Bacteroidia > Chitinophagales > Chitinophagaceae > Sediminibacterium. Next base: position 8,019 of record JBIINW010000054.1, read on the forward strand.
TGTGGCCATGCCCGATTCTTCAGTTAAAGTAACCGATGACGATATAGCGGCATATGTGAAAAAACACGAGAGTGAATATCAGAAAGCAGAAGAAACCAGGAATATTGCCTATGTTTCTTTCAGTGCTGCTCCTTCTTCTACTGATTCTGCCAATGTTTACAACGAATTAATGTCGCTGAAAGATTCCTTCACTTCTTCGAAAGACATGGATGCTTTCTTTGCAAAAAATTCCACAACCCTTCCTTTCTACAATAGCTATTTTAGCAAAAGCAGAATCCAGCAGCCTAATAAAGACACGTTGGTAAAAATTCCTGTTGGCGCTTCTTATGGGCCCTATTTAGACGGGAATAATTTTGTTTTGGCAAAAATGATTGCTTCCAAAGTTTGGCCAGACAGCGCAAGGGTTCGTCACATTTTAATTGCTTTTAATGATAGTCGCACTGGGCAAGTGATACGCAACGATAGTATGGCCCTGAAGCTGGCCGATAGTATTCAAAACGCGATTATCACGGGCGCCGATTTTAGTGCATTATGTGCTCGCTACTCCGACGATCCGGGAAGCAAAGACAACGGGGGCGTATATGAATATTTTCCTCAAGGACAAATGGTGGCGCCATTCAATGATTTTTCTTTTGATAAGCCTGTTGGCACCAGAGGGGTAGTTAAAACAGATTTTGGCTATCACTTTATGGAAGTGTTGGGACAAAAGAATCCGAACCCCGCTTTTAAAATTGCCTATTTAGCCAGGCCTATTTTGGCTGGAACAGAAACCGAAGCCGCTGCTGCAACGGCTGCTGCTCAATTTATTGCTTCTGCCAAAAACGCCAAGCAGTTCTCAGATCAGGCCACAAAATCTAACATGCAATTGTTGAGTGTGAGTGAAATAAAGCAAAACGATTTTAATGTAGGCACATTGGGACAATCACGAAGCCTCGTTCGTTGGGTATATCAAAATAGTTTGGGTGATGTATCTGAACCTACTACTATTGGAGATCAGGTAGTTGTAGGGTTGATAAATGGTATATTCAAAAAAGGAACTATGTCGGTGTCAGAAGCGAAGCCATTAGTTGAAAATATTATTCGCAACCAAAAGAAAGCAGTCATCATTGCTTCTACTAAGTTCAAGGGCTCAACGCTTACCGACTATACAACGAGCACTGGCTCTCCTATTCAAAAGGCCGACAGTCTTTCTTTCACTGCTCCCTTTATTTCTGGAATCGGAAGTGAGCCAAAAGTAGTGGGTGCTGCATTTAATAAATCTTTGCTTGGAAAAACCAGCGCCCCAATTCAAGGAACCACTGGGGTGTTTGCCATTCAGGCCGACGTAGTTGGTGCCCGCCCATCACTACAAGACCCTGCTGCTTTTAAGCAAAGTCTCATGCAGATGCTGCGCTCCGGAACCTTCCGCAGCCAGGAATCTTTGAAAAAAGCGGCTACCATCAAGGATTATCGCTTCCAGTTTAACTAGTAGTTTGTTAATAGGTATTGTAAAAGCCCGGAAATTACCTCCGGGCTTTTATTTTACGCATTACGAAACAAAACACCATGCCAATTCTTTAATTTTGTATCCGAAATGAATTGTATGAACGAGCCTGTGATTAATAAAGTGGCAGAAAGTGGACTCGTAAGTCTCGACCCGGCAGATTTTTATCCTACCGAAACCATAAAATTGTTCGATCTGAAAGATCACCTCTTTATGGGGCTTATTTTAAAAGAAAAAGATTTTCGTACGGCACTTCAAAACACTGACTGGCAACAGTATAAAGATGCAGCCGTTGGTATTGTGTGTTCTGCCGACGCTATCATTCCTCTTTGGGCCTATATGTTGGTGGCATCATCCCTTGAGCCCGTTGCTGCATTTATTATGAAAGGAAACGAAGAGCAGGTGCTCGAAGCCCTTTTCCTCCGAAATATATCCGCCGTTTCTCCTGAAAAGTTTTCAGACCAGCGCATTGTTGTAAAAGGCTGTGGCGAAAAACAAATTCCCGAATCAATATATGTGGCGCTTACTCACCTGCTGCGCCCTTTTGCCAAAAGTATTTTCTTCGGCGAGCCCTGCAGCACAGTTCCGGTATTCAAGAAAAAGTAAGGAATAATTTATTTACTTCTTTGTGTAGCCTCTTCAAATCTGCCATCATAATCGTTGCGAATGGTACCCAGCATCCTATCCCAAAATAAAAAGTAAAGGCCATAGTTTCCAGTAAAGTATTGGTGATGCTGGTTGTGGTTTACAGAGGTATTAATCCACCGCCCAACTCGTGTTTTATGAAAACCTTTTGGATATAACTCATATCCGAGGTGCCCATATACATTGTAAACGATCATCATCAGAAAAAATATCATCAAGTGCGTTTTGTGTATTGGGATGGTGAATAGAAAGATAACTACAATACCTACTTCTACTAGCGCTTCCAGCGGATGAAACGCATAGGCGGCCCAAGGACTTGGGTTGGTAGATTTATGGTGTACTAAATGGAAAAGGGGAAACAGTTTTTTGTTATGCATGAGCCGATGCGCAAAATAAAAATAAGTGTCGTGCATCACAAACATAATTGGATAGGCCAGCAAATAGTAAACCCAACCGAATTGCGCAATGTCGTTATATCTAGTAGTATATTTTGCTATGGAGGGCACCGCAATCAGCGGATAGGTAACGGTTGCAAAAATTACAATTGTTAAAAACGAATATCCCATCTCCCGCAGATAGTCTTTGTTCTCGGGAAAGCGCCGCTGAATTTTTTTATACGACCATTCGTTGCGATACAAAACATAGGCGAGGAAAAATCCCACACCGGCAATAAAAAAATATCGCCCGCCAATCATCCAAATACTTTTCAGGTAAAAACTCCAATGCATGCGGCAAAGGTATATTGATTTTGTGGAGCGATAATAAAACCAGCGCCGCTATTTTTTTTCCATGAATTTCTCCAGGGCTTTGCGGGTTTTTTGTTGAAGCTTTTTTTGAAACCAAGCCGTCCAGCCAAACAACCAGCCTTTCAGCCCTAACGCCTGGCGGCTCCATTTGTATATATCAAATGCGTCTGTGTGTTCCGTTATGATTCCATTTTCGACCCGAATGTGGGCCTTTATTTTATTAACCACACGCCGCCCGGTTTGTGAAAAGGTATATTGTGCAACCCAATCACAGGTTGCATATTCTTCATCTAGCACATGAATGTTACTAAAACTCAGCTGAATGTCTTTTCCATTTTTACAAAGCATTTCCCACATGCTTCTAACCTCGTTTCCCTGCAGCAAACCAAATACTGGGTCGCTAAATGCAATATTTTCGGAATAACAAAGATTCATTTCTGCGGCGTTTTTTTGCTGAAAAGCGGAATAAAAACGATTTATAATTATTTCGTTTGCGTGCATACGGTTTGGTTTTAATGTGCTTCTAGCCAGTTTTTTCCAGTTCCCAGCTCCGCTTCCAGCGGCACCTGGTTGGGCAGCGGAAGTGCAAGCTTCATGTTATTTAAGATTAGGGGCTCCAGCAACGCAAGCTCTTCCGGCACCGCATCAAAAACCAATTCGTCGTGCACTTGCAAAATCATTTTCGAAGCCATTTTTTTCTCTTTCATCTCTCGATGGATAGCAATCATTGCCAGCTTTACCATATCGGCTGCCGTTCCCTGAATGGGAGAATTAATCGCATTTCTTTCTGCAAAGCCGCGCACGGTAAAATTAGAAGAACTAATATCTTTTAGCCAACGCTTTCTGCCCATCAGGGTTTCTACATATCCATTTTTCTGCGCAAATTGAATCGTGTCTTCCATATATTGTGTAATGCCGGAAAACTCTTTTTTATAGTTGTCAATGATTTCTTTCGCTTCCGTTCTAGACACCCCCAAGTTTTCCGCCAGCCCAAATGCCCCCTGTCCGTATATAATTCCAAAGTTTACGCTCTTTGCTTTGTAGCGCATTTCTTTGGTTACTTCCCCTTCGGCCACTCCAAACACGCGCGCCGCAGTAGCTGTATGAATATCCTTGCCGTTTTTAAAGGCCTCACACATATTACTATCTCCGCTAATGGCAGCAACAATCCGAAGCTCTATTTGCGAATAATCGGCACTCACTAAAATCCTTCCCTCCGCTCTCGGAATAAATGCCTTTCTAATTTCTCTCCCCCTGCTGCTTCTTATTGGAATATTTTGCAAATTCGGGTGATTGCTACTGAGCCTTCCGGTAACTGCTACTGCCTGAGCATAAGAAGTGTGAACCCTACCCGTTTTGCTGTTGATCATTTCTGGCAGCGCATCTACATAAGTGCTCTTTAATTTGGTCAGCTCCCTAAAGCCGAGAATGTCGGCCACTATCGGATTGTTGTGAGCCAGCTTTTGTAATACATCTTCTCCGGTTGCAAACTGTCCGGTTTTGGTTTTCTTTGCCTTCGGATCTATTTGTAGTTTTTCAAATAACACTTCTCCCAATTGTTTGGGAGAGGCCAGGTTAAAGCGAACACCCGCCTGGCGATATACTGACTCTTCACATAGTTTGGCCTCTTTCTCCAACTCCTTGCTGTACTCATTTAAAAAATCTACATCAACCCTAACCCCTTCAAACTCCATGTCTGTTAACACCCTTACCAGCGGATTTTCTACTTCCGAAAAAACACGCTCTACTTTTTTAGAAAGCAACAGCGGCATAAAAGAATGTTTCAGCTGCAGGGTTATATCGGCGTCTTCGGCGGCATATTCTTTTATTTTCTCTGTGTCAACATCCCGCATATTTCCCTGGCCCTTTCCCTTTTTGCCAATCAGCTCTTCAATATGCACGGGCTCATAACCCAAAAACTGAGCACTCAATAAGTCCATACTCCTTCGCCCTTCCGGATCGATTAAGTAGTGTGCCAGCAGGGTATCAAAAATCTTTCCCTTTAATTCTATGTTATACCATTTTAAAACCAGTAGATCGTATTTAATATTATGTCCCACCCAGGTGACCTCTTCCATGTTAAACAAGCCCGAAAATTTGTTGAGCGTTTCCAGTGTAGTTGCCCGATTCGTGTTGCAGGGTACATAAAATCCCTCTCCTTTTTTACACGAAAAACTCAGCCCTACCAGCTCTGCCTCGTTTGCATCTAGGTGGGTGGTTTCGGTATCGAAGCAGATTTCCGATTGCATCATTAGATAGGTAATCAGTTCGTTTATTTCTAAATCTGTTGCTGCAACTGTATACTTATGTTCTGTGTTGTGAATGTTTTTCTCTGCTAACAAGCCCTGCCCCGTTTCTGATGGCGTATCTTCTTCTTTGTTTCCTGCTGGGGTTGCTACCGCATCTCCAAACAAATCGGTTTGTATGCTCTTGGGTGCTGATTGAAATGCATTGAAGTTGTCTCCCAAAATTCTTTTACCCAATGTTTTAAACTCCAGCTCAGTAAATACTTCTGTGAGCAGATCTTTGTTCCATTCTTTCAGCCTATAATCCTCTTCATGAAAAGAGACCGGCACATTGGTTATAATCGTGGCAAGCTTTTTACTCATGATGGCGGCTTCTTTCCCGTTGCGCACTTTTTCTCCCAGCGCTCCTTTAATTTCGTCTGCATGTGCCAGCACGTTTTCCAGTGTGTCATACTCCTTCAACAATTTAGCAGCAGTCTTTTCTCCTACTCCCGCAATCCCCGGAATATTATCCACGGCGTCGCCCATCAATCCAAGCATATCTACTACTTGTTCTACCCGCGTGATACCCCATTTTTCGCAAATTTTTTCTGCTGTAACAATCTCTTCGGCATTTCCAAAAGATGGCGGCTTGTATATATAAACCTGCGGATGAATCAACAATTGTCCATAGTCTTTATCCGGCGTTACCATATAAACACTATACCCCAAATCAGCAGCCTGCCAGGCAACAGTGCCAATAACATCATCTGCTTCATATCCGTCTAACTCAACCACGGGAATATTAAATCCCTGAATAATTTTCTTGATATCTGGTAACGAGGCGAGTAAGTCTTCAGGTGCCTCTTGTCGGTTGGCTTTGTAGTCTGCAAAATCTGTGTGTCGTTCGGTGGGCGCGTGTGTGTCGAAACAAACTGCGAGGTGAGTCGGGTTTTCTTTGTGTATCAGGTCGAATAGTGTATTGGTAAAGCCAAACTGTGCGTTGGTGTTTTTTCCACGGGAGGTGATACGTGGGTTTCTAATTAAAGCATAATAGGCCCGATAAATCAATGCCAGTGCATCCAGCAAAAACAATTTCTTTTCCATGGGGATAAAGATAATAAAAGGATGGTATTACGCTACTGATTCTTCCACCGACGCGAACTAAGAAGCCGCACGGTTAGGCGCGGCTTCTTGTTAAGCTCCTTGAAGTATGGGGGAATTACTTATTTCAACGAGTATTTGTACTTGTATCTTTCGTAAAGCTGTTTTTGTTTGTTATCCAGGTTAATTTGCCTGCCCTGAATTAGCGCATCGGTCACGGTGCTGGTTTTCATGTCTAATAAATCTCCTTCGCTCACTACAATATTTGCGTCTTTACCCACTTCAATGCTACCGGTTTTTCCGTCCACGCCTAAAATTTTGGCAGCATTCAGGGTAATGGCACTAAGCGCTTCTTCTTTGGTAAGGCCGAATGTGGCGGCAATACCTGCATTGTACGACAGGTTTCGATAGCGTGTATTGGCATCATCGTCGCTGATGCAATACAGCACACCTGCTTTTTGTAAGGCAGCGGGTGTTTTAAAAGGCTGGTCGATATCGTCGTCTTCGGTTGCGGGCAGGTTCAGACATTGATCTAAAATCACCGATATATTATTGGCTTTTAGCAGGTCGGCAATTTGAAAGCTTTCGCTGCCTCCTACGATTACCACG
>JBIINW010000236.1:0-4009 GCA_044337245.1 Sediminibacterium sp.
TTGTTGCATAATTTAATTCAAAAAGATATTGAAGAATATGGATTGCTGAAAATTACCCAACAGGGTAACCGGTTTATAAAAAAGCCCAGCTCTTTTACCATTGCCCTTAATAATTTATTCGAAGAAGCCAATGCCGATGATGATGAAGGGGAGCAGGGAGCACAGTCTGGATCGGCCGCCGATGAAGCTTTGTTTGAGTTGCTGAAAGGCCTGCGCCAAAAAGAGGCTCGCAAAAAGAATCTGCCACCTTTTGTTGTTTTCCTAGAAAACTCCCTGCAGGATATGGCTACCTTATTCCCCACTACTTTGGCAGAGCTGGAAAAATGCCAGGGCGTAAGTAAAGGGAAAGCCCTCAAATTTGGCAAGCCCTTTGTAGAAATGATTGCGCAATATGTAGAAGAAAATCAGATTGAGAAGCCCGACGATTTTGTGATGAAGAGTGTGGCGAATAAATCTAACAATAAAATTTACATCATACAGAATGTAGATAAAAAAATTCCCCTCGAAACCATTGCCCGCAATAAGAGCCTCAACTTACAAGAGCTGCTGGAAGAAATGGAAACCATCGCCGCCAGTGGCACCCGGCTGAACCTAAACTATGCCATCGACGAATGGATGGATGACAGTGAACAAGAAGCTGTAATTGACTATTTTAAAAGCTGTGAAACCTCTTCGCTGGAAATTGCACAGGAAGAATTGGGTGAATTTGATTTTACCTGGGAGCAACTGAAAATTATGCGCATCAAGTTTTTGAGTGAGTTCGGGAATTAAGGCGGTTGCACTTCCCATCCATCATCTATTCCTATGCAGGTATTGCTAAAATCAGCATTCCAAAGCAACGCCATTTTCGCTAAACAGCCTTTTGATTAGTTACTGAAATAGTAGCTGATTATTTTTTCCAGAATGCCGATAAACGGAGCTGTGCATTTTCGCGCACACTTACATAATATAGGTTGTAATCGGCTACATGGTAATTTTTCGTACGATATAAAAAACTGCCAAAGAAAGAAGGGCGGGGAGTCCACAACAAATTTTCATGCACATTAGCCGCCGTAGTATTTTTTATTACCTTATTAAAGTTATACAAAACGGCACCCTTGTTTGCTTCCCTGCCGGCTTCGGGTTTGCTACTATCCCAGGTTAGGGGATTTACACTTAAAGCACGCGTAGTTTCTTTCTGAATAAATTCGGGGGTATATCCTTCCTGGTAAGTTCTCCAGCCAACCATACAACCGGTTTGGTAAGGCAGCTGGCAGGGAGTGATCTGTTTAAATTTATCCGGATTTACATACATACCGGGGATATAGGCTATTACCAGCTTATTGTATAAAACTTGATTATCGAAAAACTCCAACAATAATCGTTGCGCATGGGTACTTCCCTGACTATGCGAGGCAATGATGATGGGTCGGCCCTTGTTTTCGAACTGCAAATAGTATTGAAAAGCAGTTTTTACATCGGCGTAAGCTAGGTCTAACGCATTTTTGGCTTGCTGGCTGTCGGCTGCGTTCTTGGGGTAATAGGCCGAAAGATGGGCCTGGCGATATCGGGGCGAAAATATCCTGCCCACTTCATTAAATATACTGGCCTGAGACAGGATGGTACTATAATCGGTTTTGGCATTCAGTTCGGCATTATCTACCGGGCCATTCCAGCCTAATTTTCTTTCGGCTTCTGTATAGGTGGTGGGATGAATAAAAAACACATCGGCCGTAGAATCGGGTCGGTAGCTGGCGCGCAGGGGTTTGGGCACACTGTCGGAAGGGTCTTTTTTATAGGGATGGGCAGCCCAAAAATCTAACCGAGCATAGTCGGGCGCACCACCGGGTGCTGATGCGGTAAATTGATAATTACCGGTAAAAGATTGGTACTTGGGAGAACAGGCAGTTATAAACAGGATCCATCCAAAAAGAACAATGGGAGTAAGCTTCATAACGCAAAGTTGATAAAATAACAGGGAATACGCATAAAAACTATGGTAAAATCGTTAATGAGTAGACTCCCCTCGGGGTTGATAAGTTGCATCCTGTAAAAAAATTAATTGGTATGACGATTCCTGTAGTAGATCTCGCACAGTTTGTAGAAGGCACCCCCGCCCAACAGGCCGATTTTGTGCAGCAGTTGGGTAAGGCTTTTGAAGAAGTAGGTTTTGTATCGGTGATGAACCATGGAATACCCGACTCGTTGATTTCCGATCAGTATCGTTTGGTGCAGGAATTTTTCAGTTTGTCGGATGAGCAAAAAAGCAAATACGAGATTCCCGGATTGGCCGGGCAGCGAGGATACACCAGTTTTGGTAAAGAGCATGCCAAGGGCAGTGATGCGCCCGATTTGAAAGAGTTTTTTCAATATGGCCAAACAGTTACCGACGGGGATGCCATTGCAGATGAGTATCCCGCCAATGTTTCGGTGGATGCTATCCCTGATTTTAATGAAACCCTCTATAACGCCTATCGCCATTTTGAAAAAAGTGGGGGTGCCTTGCTTTCGGCGATTGCTTTGTATCTGGGTTTGCCAAGTAATTATTTTGATGCACATATCCACCAGGGCAACTCCATCCTGCGTTGTATCCATTATCCTCCCATCACCCACGAACCCAAATCGGCCATACGGGCAGAGCAACATGAAGATATCAACCTGATTACCCTGCTGGTAGGCGCATCCGCCGATGGGTTACAAATTTTAAATAAGCAGGGAGATTGGGTTGGGGTAACTTCCTTGCCTCAGCAGATTGTGGTAAATGTGGGCGATATGCTGCAACGCCTTACCAATAATATGCTTAAAAGTACTACCCACCGCGTGGTGAATCCGCCCAGGGAATTTTGGCATACCAGTCGTTTTTCCATGCCTTTCTTTCTACATCCGCGCAGCAATATGAGTTTGGCCTGTTTAGATCGTTGTATAGATACCGACCATCCGAAAGCCTATGCAGATATCACTGCTGGCGAATACCTGGATGAACGGCTTCGGGAGATTGGGCTTAAGAAATAACCAATATCTTTATTACGGTAATCAATTTCCGGTCTCAAATCAGCGGCCTTGCATTTTCTACGTCACATTCCGTTTTTAAAGGCTGTGCTTTGGCATAGTATTACTGCCTTTGGGGGTCCACAAGGTCACCTGGGCATGATGTTCAACATCTTTGTACATAAGCGGCGCGACGTAACAGAAGAGGAGCTGATGGAATACAATGGGTTTTGTCAACTCCTTCCCGGCGCCTCCTCTACCCAAACCCTTACGCTGATAGGATATAAGCGGGGTGGCTTGCTGCTGGCCATTGCAACCCTGCTCATTTGGATAACACCTGCCAGTATATTAATGGGGGGACTATCCTTTCTGTTGGATTATTTTGATGATCAGGGAAAAACTATTCAGTGGTTTCGGTTTATGCAGCCGATGGCCATTGGATTTATTGGGTATTCGGCCTATCGGTTTATGGGGGTATCGGTAAATAATACCATTACCCGCATCATCATGGTGCTATCTACCCTAGCAACATTTCTGGCATTTAAAACTCCCTGGGTTTTTCCGGGTCTGATAATCTTATCGGGTATTGTTACCAATTTCAGCGATAAAAGAATTCCCCAGAAGGAGCAGCATCGCAAGCCGGTGCGTTGGGGTAATCTGCTGATATTTTTGTTGGTTTTTGGTGTGGCAGCCTATCTGTCTGAAACCGCTACCCGCAATAACTGGCCCAACCGAAAGCCTTTTAATCTGTTCGAAAACTCCTATCGTTTCGGGAGCCTGGTTTTTGGGGGTGGGGATGTGCTGATGCCCCTGATGTACGAGCAATATGTTACCCGCCCCGAAACTCGCCATATTCAAGAACAAAAGCGCGATGTATTGCGCATGAGCCGCGACCATTTTTTAACGGGGTCGGGCATGGTGCGGGCCATACCCGGTCCGGTTTTTTCTATTGGGGCTTTTACCGGGGGGATGGCTTTGCGCGATGATGGCATAGCGTTTCAATTGCTGGGCTGTTTGATTGGCTGTGTTGCCATTTTTTTAC
>JBIINW010000253.1:0-3415 GCA_044337245.1 Sediminibacterium sp.
TGGGAGGCGCTCATCTCTAGAGAGAAGAAGCCTACCGGAACGGGTTGGGTTGGATGCAAAGCCGCATTACGAGCCAGGTTGAGGGCAAAAGCCGTTTTACCCACAGAGGGGCGGGCAGCTAAAATAATCAAGTCGGTTGGTTGCCATCCGAACGTTACTTTATCTAACCGAGAAAATCCGCTGGGTACACCGGAAATGTCTTCGGTTTTTGTACGCAACATATCAATGCGGGTAAGGGTTTCCGCAATGGCATCGCCAATTTCCGTAAAATTCTTTTTCAGGTAGTTGTTGGTGATGTGAAACATCTTGGCCTCACTCTCATCTAGCAAATCAAATACATCGGCTCCTTCTTCATAGGCCGATCCTATAATTTCACCGCTGATGCGGATCAGTTCACGCTGGATAAATTTTTCCAGAATGATGCGGGCATGGGTTTCAATGTTTGCAGAGGAAACAACTGAATTGGTTAGTCGGGTTAAATAATAGGCACCCCCCACCTGATCGAGCATCTCCTGCGATTTCAGTTCTTCCACCACCGTTAACAAGTCGATCGGCATATTCTTCTGCTGCAAATCATACATCGAACGAAATATGATTTGGTTGGCTTCGGAATACAAACATTCGGGTTTGAGAATTTCAGTTACCGTATCGAAGGCACTTTTTTCGAGCATGATGGCGCCCAACACAGCCTGCTCTAATTCACGCGCCTGTGGCGGCACTTTACCATACAATAGAGGGGTGGTATCGGTAACACTTGGCTTTCTTCTTTTCCTGTCTTTATTAATATTAGGGATATCCATCACAATTCAATTCAGTAGGTAGTTAAATGGGTTTCGAAAACCATCAGCAAGCAAAAAGTCAGTCTGCTAAAGGTTAACCGAACAGCGAATATAATCCGAAGCGGGCGGCAGCGGAAAATTATTTTATGCAATTTTTCCTGCACAGTTTATGCACCGTTCTTTCAGTTTTTTTGGGGAACTATCCACTCATTTATGTTGGTTATCCACCAATATTTAACCCTTTTACACAGGATATTAACTATGATTTTACTGAAAAATCTTTTTTTCAAAACAACTACACATTATATATTTTTTTACTGGTTTCGACATTTTTCTATATCCCGCCATCATCCCGTTATATTCTTGTATTTTTGGCCATTGTAATGTGTAATTATTATGACCATCAGTTATAACTGGCTACTAGATTATTTGCCTGAACCCATTGAACCCGAGAAATTATCTACCATACTCACTTCTATTGGATTAGAAGTAGAAGAGTTGCGTGCATTTGAAAGCATCCGTGGCGGACTGCGGGGTTTAGTGGTTGGAGAAGTTATCGAGTGTGCCCCCCATCCCAATGCCGATAAATTAAAGATAACCAAAGTAGATACCGGAACCGGCACGCTTTTGCAAATTGTATGTGGCGCGGCAAATGTTGCTGTTGGTCAAAAAGTAGTGGTAGCACCCGTAGATACAACTATTTATCCACTCGAGGCGGAGCCCATCACTTTGCGGAAAGCAGTTATCCGGAAAGTAGAAAGTGAGGGAATGTTATGTGCAGAAGATGAAATTGGCATTGGCAGCAGTCATGATGGCATTCTGATACTACCCAATAACCTGGTTACCGGTTCATTGGTAGCCGAATATTTTAAACCTTATACAGATTGGGTTTTCGAAATCGGCCTCACTCCTAACAGGATGGATGCGATGAGCCATGCTGGGGTAGCCCGCGATGTGTGTGCCTACCTAACCCATCATCAGCGGGAAACTAAAATTATTACTCCCTCCGTTACTTCTTTTAAGCCCGATTTACCCGAAGCCCCTATTTCCGTAAATATCTTGGATGCCCAAGCTTGTAGTCGCTATGCAGGCGTTAGTTTATTGGGTGTGCAGGTGAAGGATTCGCCCGACTGGTTAAAAAACCGATTGCTGTGCATTGGATTGCGACCTATTAATAATATTGTAGACATCACCAATTTTATCTTACACGATACCGGTCAACCCCTGCATGCATTTGATGCAGATGCCATTACCGGTAAACAAGTAATTGTGCAAACCTTAGCGGAGGGTACCCCTTTTATTACGCTCGATGATAAAGGGCGTAAGCTCAGCAGCGAAGATCTGATGATCTGCAATACAGAATCGCCCATGTGTATAGGTGGCGTTTTTGGCGGTAAACTGAGTGGGGTAAAAAATACCACTACCCGCATTTTTTTAGAAAGTGCCTGGTTTAACCCCATTAGCATCCGAAAGTCGAGTTTGCGCCACGATTTACGTACCGATGCGGCAGGCCGATTTGAGAAGGGAGTAGATATTTCTCAAACCGTTCAAGTGTTAAAAAGAGCGGCACTTTTGATAAAAGAACTGGCAGGTGGATTAATTGAAGGGGAGGTGGTGGATGTGTATCCCGCACCGAAGGAAAAGAAGGAAGTTAGCCTCAAGTATCATTACCTGAAAAAATTGAGTGGTAAAAATTACCATATAGAGTCAGTGAAAAAAATTCTCACAGCCCTGGGTTTTGAGGTAGTGCGCGAAGGAATGGATGAAATTCGACTCGCCGTTCCCCTGCATAAAACCGATATCAGTATCCCTGCCGACCTGGTGGAAGAAATAGTTCGGATTGATGGACTGGATAATATTGAAATTCCTTCCAGCATAACTATCAGTCCTTCCCTGGACCCGCTTTCGAAAAAAGAGGGTATGAAAAATAAGCTGGCTAATTTTTTAATCGGACGAGGCATGATGGAAATATTTACCAATTCCATTACCAGCAGCAAATACTACAACGAAGCCGAACAGGCAACCGGTGTTCGAATGATCAATAGTTTAAGTGCTGAACTTGATTTCATGCGACCCTCAATGCTGGAAACAGGTCTGGAAGCCATTTCCTATAATCTGAACCGGAAAAATACCCGGTTGTTTTTATTTGAATTTGGAAAAACGTATCATTGTTATAAGGCCAACCAATATCAAGAAACCGAACACCTTACTCTATATTTATCCGGTGAAATGTCGCCGCCCCATTGGCGGGAGAAGCCGGTGCTGGCCGACTATTTTACGGCAAAAGGGATAGTAGCCGGATTGGCACAAACGGTTGGCTTGGGTGAACTGGAATTTGTTGTGCAGGATAACGGAATTACTCAGTTGCTATTTGCCGGAAAAGAATTGGGAAAGCTGGTACAAGTAACTGCCGATCAACTGGCTCAATTTGATATTCGGCAACCGGTGTACATGATTGATTTATTATGGCAACCCTTGATGGATGCGGCTGAGCAAAAGGCTGTAAGGTATAAAGAAGTAAATAAATTTCCGGTAATGCAGAGAGATTTGTCGGTTGTGGTGGATGCCGGATTGGTTTATGGAAATATCGAGCAGTCGCTGCAGCACCTGAAATTACCCTTGTTAACTCATACTCG
>JBIINW010000221.1:0-4283 GCA_044337245.1 Sediminibacterium sp.
GTTATCTGATAGCCATACATTCTTGCGTTATCCTGTAATAACCGCATTATAATGGGCTCTAGGCATCCTTTATATAAACTTGACTTATTCATAACACGAAGATACATAATTTTCAGATACATAAGAAATTTATGTATAATTATTTTCATAATAGTGCCATTGACGAAATATGGACAACTATACCACCCTATCGGGATTCTTAATTGAAAAAACCCCTCGCATAATGCAAGAGGTCTTTATATGGAAACTAAACAATGTGTAATCTTTCAAAACAATGGATAATATAGTTGATGCGCTCTCTGATGAATTAGCTGCACTATTATCTAAACACTGCCAACAATATTCTTTCCTTAGAAGGCCGAGCAGGCAGGGTTAGTTGTTGACCATTATAATACATACGTATCCCCTTTTTGGCATTGGCAGGTAATACCATATCCACTCCACCAATAAACGGTACACTCGAAAATTGTTTCAAGGCTTTCCCGGAATTGATTGCATCTCCATCATCAAACACGAAACTGGTGATGGCAGTTTTTGATGCGGGCGTTAGCGTGGGTGAACATATAGGCAATCCATTAACCGTAACCGAATCTCTCCCACCCACCATCGCCTGGGCAGCTGAATACACTACCAGCGTTGATTGGGTTTCTATTGCAGGAATTTTTCCTAATAAGAAAGTCATGCGACCATCTTCTGGAAATCCCCGCAGGTACACCAGTGGATTGGAATAATCAAACCTCGGAAAAAAATAAGAAATGATGCGCTTATTCGCTCCCGCAGGAATTAGTTCCATCTCATAAGGAATTCCCGCACGAAGGGTAACTGGCCCCCAGGCACCCGATTGATCTGTTTTCAACTGAATGGGTTGATCAGCTTTTTTTCGTTGGCCATTCTTTTTATTAATCGGATAAATATTAATTACCGCATCCGACATGGCGATATTGTCTCCCAAAATCAATGCCTTACCAGAGAGTGTAACTTTTCTGCCGGGTTTAATACTAGGGATGAACATTTGTTTACCAGTAAAAAATTGCAGCATCGATTTGATGGAAGTATCGCTGGTAGCTACCTGATAATGGTCCTGCTCCTCCAATGCAAGATTGAAAGCTCCCTCTACCAAGCCCGCCGTATTAGCTGCAACCTTGTCTCCGGAAGAGAAAATATTCATACACCTGTTGTTCGGAAACCAGGGATAGGCGCTCGTCCACTTTCGGCTGCCAATATGAACATAGTGTGCAATGCTTTTCGCACGAGTACTATCTTTCAAATAACTTCTGCCTAGTCCACCCCCTGCCGAATGTCCTACCAGATCAACCTGGCTTGCACCAGTTTGTGTAAGAATTTGCGTAATAAATTGATGCAACAAACTATCATTCCGCTTTCCATTTCCGCCCACACTATTCCAATCAAATGCATATAATCGATTAGTGCAGTAGCCGACTTGTTGAAAAGAATGAACGGCATTCGACCAGGTATCTCCGGAGGCAAGAAAGCCATGAACAAAAACTACGGGACGAAGAGACGTATCGCATTGTGCTTTTGCGTTGCTAGCAAACAAGAGCAATAAAATAGATAAACAATATTTCATGCATGCCATTTGAATATATGATAGAAGGATGCGCTATATACCTGAAATCTCATCAATTGTTCGAAAGGTCGTTCTCCCTAAAAAACAGTCAGCACTTTATTTCTGGCCAGCAGGCAAGCCCCCAACACCCCCGCTTTCTCCCCCAGCCGCGAGAGCTTCAGCTGTGTATCTGTATTTACCAAGCTCAATGAATATTTATTAATGGCACTTTTGGTGGGCAATCGAAGGTAATCGCCGGTTTCGGATAGGGTTCCCCCTAAAATAATCAGTTCGGGATTAAACACATTGATAAGTGCCGCCAATCCTTTTCCCAGCTTCTCGCCTACTTCTGCCAGTAGCTCTATGCAGAGCATATCCTCTGCATTGGCAGCCTGTATTAAATCGGTAACCGTAAGGTCGTTCAAGTTTTTTACTTTCTTTACTACAGAAGAGGAAGAGCCCTCCTGTATCCGTTCGCGAAACCGTCGGAGAAGGGCAGTGCCGGAAGCTTCTGTTTCGAGACAACCTTTTTTTCCGCAATGACAAATAATTTCATTCTCAAAAATGGGGGCATGTCCAAATTCGCCACTGAATCCCGACTTGCCATAATAAATTTTTCCGTCTATTAAAATGCCAAGGCCCACGCCATAGTCTACGTTCACAAAAAGTACGTTCTTCTCGGTACTCACTTCCCCACACATAAATTCGCCATAGGCCATAGCCCGTGAGTCGTTTTCGAGGTAGGTTTTTATGCCAGTTTTGCTTTCGATGATGCCGGATAAGGGCTCCTCCTGAAAATGAAAAAAACTATAGCTATATCCAATCGTTTGGTTGATGCGGCCCGAAAGATTGATGCCCATACTCAGTATCTTATCTTTCTTTACCGGCGCTTCTTTTATAAACTGGTTAATTAATTGAATCAGCTGTGAAAGGGATGTCTGGGTATTTTCGAGGCGGAAGGGGATCTTAGTTTTTTGGGTAACAAGATGCTTCTTAAAATCCATCAAGCCAATATTCACATAATATTTCTTCACATCCACCCCTAAAAAAAAACAGGCTTCCGCCACCAACCCATACATACTGGCTTTTCGCCCGCCGGTAGAATCAATTTTTCCATAATCGCTGATCAGTCGATCTTCAATCAGTTCGTTAATTAAACTGGTTGTTTTGGGCACACTAATATTCAATTCCTTGCTCAGTTCGGTAATAGAACTGCTGTCTTCTTTGTCTAATAAATTGAATATCAATTTTTTAAGTGCCTTATTTTTCAAGGCAACCCCGGAAGAGGTCTCTTCATTAAAAACGTCGGAAAAAATACGGTTACGGGCCATACCGGAAAGTAATTCGGGTGAAAACAGGGACAATTTAGTTTGATTTTTCGATAAAAACTGCAAAGAAACCCTCAACTAAATAAATTATTTTAATAAGTTTTGGGTTATTTGTAAAATTTTTAAGATATTGCCATACTTATCTTTTATTTGATTACTAACTATAGGTGCCTTCATGGAATCAGAATTATTGAAAACAGCTCCCGTGCAATCTTTACAATCGTATGCGGGTATGTATCAGGATGAATTGGTAAATAACATTCTCCCCTTTTGGCTGCATAATAGTAAGGATGAGCAAAATGGAGGATTTTTTACTTGTTTAGACAGAGCCGGCCAAGTATACGATACCGATAAATTCATGTGGCTGCAAGGAAGGCAAGTTTGGTGTTTTAGTTATATGTATCGGCATGTGGCCCCCAAGCAGGAATGGTTAAACATGGCTTTACATGGTGCCCGGTTTATGCAAAAACATGGCCGAGACGATGCAGGTAACTGGTATTTTTCACTCACTGCCAATGGCCAGCCCCTAGTGCAGCCCTATAATATATTCAGCGATTGCTTTGCCACTATGGCGTTTGCAGCCTTAGATAGAATTCAACCCTCCGACGAATATAAAGATATCGCCCTGAGCACTTTTGAAAATATTATTGCCAGAAAAGATAATACCAAGGGAAAATATAACAAAGCCTATCCCGGAACCAGACCCCTGAAGAATTTCAGCTTGCCTATGATTTTGTGCAATCTGTCGCTCGAACTAGAACACCTATTGGGAACCGAAAGAGTGAATAGTTTTGTGCCCGAAGTTATCCATGAAGTGATGGACGTTTTTTATAATCGGGAATGGAAAGTAGTACTGGAAAATGTTCAACCGGATGGTTCCTTTTCGAATAGTTTTGAGGGAAGGCTGTTAAATCCCGGGCACGCCATTGAAGCCATGTGGTTTATTATGGATCTGGGAAAGAGAATGAAGGATGAAGCGTTGATTAAACGTGCCGTAACGATTCTGTTTGATATGCTGGAACTCGGTTGGGATAAGGAACATGGTGGTATTTTTTACTTTCAGGACGTGAAGGGATATCCTATGCAGCAGCTGGAGTGGGACCAAAAACTTTGGTGGGTGCATGTAGAAGCACTGGTTGCTCTGGCAAAAGCCTATGCATTTACGGGAGATGCCAGATGCGTGCCTTGGTTTAAAAAATTACATGAGTATACCTGGAAACATTTTAAAGATAAAGAGCAGGGAGAATGGTTCGGCTACCTGAACAGACAAGGGCAAGTGCTTACGCCCCTGAAGGGTGGCAAATGGAAGGGTTGTTTCCATATTCCTCGTGCTTTATATCAGGTTGCAAATACCTTATCATCTCTCGAATCTTAAATATTTTTTTCTG
>JBIINW010000222.1:0-4280 GCA_044337245.1 Sediminibacterium sp.
TACTTTTGTGGCTAATCTGTTCGAATGATACGAATAAAAATTTGTTGCATCAGCTCCCATGAAGAAGCAAAAAGTTTGCAATTCGGTAATTTTGTTAGGGTTGGAAGGATTGCTGGCCAGTAATTATGTGCGCAAATCAAAAAATTAGGTTCCTCAAGCGCTTATTAAAGTCTTCTAGAAGCTAATTACTATTTTATTATAAAAAATATAAATATGAAGTTTGTTTTGGTCATCAAACTAGTATTATCCATTTCCTTAGCAGTATTAGGCTATTATTTCTGGTTTATAAATTCCGAAATTGATAAAGAAATTTCTCAAAAATCTAACACCTGGTCCCATTATAAGAATAATCCTAAATTAGATTCTTCCACAAATCGAATAATTTATCTTCAGAAAAAAGAACAGTACTACAGAGAGTATAAAGAATTAACTTCAAAAAAAAAGTCACCTTTATATAGAGTTTTAGGTTCTTTACTAACAATATTATCCTTCAATTTAATTCGTAGATATATTGTCAAACTATGGCGCATTCGTAAACAATAAATGCTCAGAATTTGTCAAAACCTGTTTGAAGAATCTGTGTAAATAAAGAAATTGATATATAGTATTTTCAAGTTTCAATTACTCCTCAGTTACATTTACCAATATGATACGAATAAAAATTTGTTGCATCAGTTCCCCTGAAGAAGCCCAAATGGCCATCCGGTATGGTGCAGCTGCCTTGGGGTTGGTTGGGCGAATGCCATCGGGGCCCGGCATCATCTCAGACGAGGCTATATTTTCTATTGCTAAAATAGTTCCACCTGGCATAAGCAGCTTTTTACTTACCAGCGAAACCACTGCCGATAAAATAGTTGCCCATCATCAGGCTACCTTTACCAATACCATTCAACTGGTAGATGCGGTACCGGCGGGCACCTATGCTGAAATACGGCGTGCTATTCCAACAATCAAACTGGTACAGGTTATTCATGTTTTGTCTGAAGCATCTATAAACGAGGCGCTATCCGTTGCTCAAGAGGTGGATGCTTTGTTGTTAGACAGTGGAAATCCGAATCTGGCGGTAAAAGAATTGGGAGGTACGGGGCGAACGCATAATTGGGAAATTAGTAAAGATATTGTTCGTCAATCCCCCATACCCGTTTATCTGGCAGGCGGAATTAACCCCGATAATATTCAGCAGGCAATTGACCGGGTAGGGCCTTTCGGAATTGATTTGTGCAGCGGCGTTAGAACCCAACAGCAGCTAGATGAACAAAAATTAGCCCGTTTATTTGCGGCAATTGGCAGATAATACCTAATTAATAAACCTTCTTTTTCCAGTTTACATTTCGTTGCTGAAGGTATTGGATAATGTATCCGAAAAGCGCATCATCTTCACCCATAATTTCCGGAGGGAAAACGCCCTTTTTTGTAATATTTCCCTGTAGCATCCATTCGGCCATAGCGCAGCAGGTATAACCGGTTGTTCGTGACATAGAGCTTAGCTTTTGTTGATTGTCGTAATAATCTATCAATGAATATTCTATGGTAATAGGTTGTTGATTTTGCACTCCGCGAACGACTACTTTCATGGCAGTAACATCCTGATCATCTTCCTTTTGCAGCCAACTTTCTAATAATACTTTTGCCGTAGCTGCCAGGTGCTCTTCTTTAAAAAAACCAATGCTTTGCAGGGTTTCAATCAGTTGGGCATGGCCGGGATAGCGGAGTGTTTTTTCACTCATATCCGGAATATTCGGATAACTATCCAATAAACTCCTAAGTCCATCCGTATTAAATCCTTCCAGTTCGCCCAATTCATCAAAATGTATCAGCTCCTTTTCACTGAGTGCCGGAAGGGTTATAGCCTTGCCAGCTTTGCGTAAACGGGCTGGCCTGGTATATTCTTCAATCACATCAATAGGTGAGAAGGGCGCTTTATATTCAAAGGGGGGTTCGCGTAAAATGGGCAATCCGCCCACATAAAATACAAATTCGGTTACATCCATCTTTTGCACATATTGACCTAAAATTAAATTACTCATGCCCGGAGCCACCCCACAATCCATTACTGCCGTAACATTTTTTTCAATAGCCAGCTGATGTAAAGGGCTGATGGATTCGGGAAAGAAAGATATATCTACCACATTTTTGCCACACAAGATAATTTGCTCCAACACCTGATATCCCAAAAAACCAGGCACGGCCGAAATTACCAAATCGGCATCCGATAATAATTCACGGAAATTAGTATCGGCGTGAGATAAGTCGGCGGGTATGCAGGTAATCGCAGCATCTTTTTCAGTTAATTTTCGCAGATTTTCACTTGAAAAATCAATGGAAGTAACTCGATGTTGTTTTGCCAATTCTCTGGCAATGGTTCTTCCCACCATTCCGGCACCTAATACAGTAATTTTTTTATTGCCAAGCATGGTTCTTTTGTTTGTTGTTTAGATATTCGGATTGCCGTCTTGTATTTTATCCGAAATAATATGTACATCCTGTTGTGGAAAAGGAATCTGAATATTGTTTTCCTGAAAGCGCTGATGAATGACTTGTAAAATGTCGCTTTTGGTAGCTACCCAGTTTTCGTGGTTAGTCCAGAATAAAGTTCGTATCTGCACAGAGCTATCTGCAAATGAATGGGTAAGTACCAGTGGTGCCGGCCTGGTTTGTACCTGTGCATGTTCATTCAAAATCCCTAGAATAATTTTTTCTACTTCACGCAAAGATGACTGATAGCCAACCCCCAGTATTATTTCTACTCTTCTGTAGGCACTATTTTGCGTCCAGTTAATAATATGTTGGGATAACAAGTCGCCATTCGGGATAATTACTTCACTTCCTTCTGCTGTTATAATTTTAGTAGAACGGATGCCGATTTCCTTTACGATACCCTGACGGGTATTCACTTCAATCGTATCTCCTACACGCACCGGACGCTCAAATGCGAGAATTAATCCACTTACCAGATTATTTACCACATTCTGTAATCCAAAGCCAATACCAACGCCCAATGCACCTATTATGATGGTTAACTTATCCAGGGGAATACCAGATGCAATAAATGCCAGAATAATACCTAGTGAAAGAATCCCAATACGGGCGAGCAATAGGATGCTTCCTCCTTTAGCTGAGTGGGTATCTTTTTGCGAACTGCTGTTTGCTGTGTCGCCAAATATCAGTTGCAGCGATTTGGCGAGTACATTCGAAATCCAAATAATACCTATAAAAATCAGGATACTAAAGAAACTGAAATGCATATTTCCCAGTATCCTTTCTTTCATCAAAAAGTTAGCAATTCCATCAAAGAAAATATCATAAATGTTTAAATTTCTAGATAGGATAATCAGCCAAACAATTCCTGCAAATCCCGTAATGAAGGTTTTCAGTTTCTTGTTTAAGGCCTCCAGATCTGCTTTATAATTGGTAATCAGGCTATTTCGGTATTGCGCCTCATATACCCAAATTGTTTCCATAACCAAATCAATAAGGGAATATAATATCCTAGCGGTTAGTAAACCCGTAATGGCACTGGCGGCAAAATATTTTGCCAAAATGAAACTACCAATTATATTAAAAATTACCGCTATAATATTAAGTCCAATAAAAATCAGAATCACTAACCTAACAGGAAATCCAGCATGAATGATAATTTGATGATGTTTTCTAAGAAGCGATAATCCAAGTATTAGGGAAGCACCTACCAACAGCAAGTGTATCCATCTTTCGGCTTGGGTTGTTTGAATTAGTAAATTGAATCCACTGAATAAAATGAAAAACAATATCATCACCCACCATTCGGTATTCAGTTGAATAGTTTTATTCTTGGTGAACAGATAAGTATATAAGGCGGTAACCATAAGCCATATACAAAGCGTAAAGGAGGCCGGTTCTTCTTGCGAAAAGAATGGAGATAGGGAGCCTACCATAAAGAATGTAGCAAGAATTGGGTAATGAGCAATCGTGGGTGCTTTTTCCTGCAATAAGGTCGGGGAGCTTTTTGCAAGTTTTTTTACTACCGCTTGTGTTGAAAAAGCCAACAGCAGCGTAATTAATAAAATAATGATAATCGTATTTCGCTTGTTCATCAAATAAAATGAAAGAATTCTGTATGCGATTTTGGCAGAATTTTCCATTACTTGCAAGAAACCATCGTTTTTGTTGTTGGTTGCCGAACTCCATAGTGGATTTTCTTCGGGTAAGGCTAGCTGTCTACTGAAATTTTTAATTCGATAATTGGTTTCATTGGTAAGTTCGGTACAAGTAAGATAAGCATTCGCTACCCGGGTTTGCAG
>JBIINW010000003.1:0-43245 GCA_044337245.1 Sediminibacterium sp.
CATATTCTCAATAATCCTTGCTTATGAATCACTCAGGCAACTGGGGATAGCACCCACCGTTAATCTTCGGTTTTTCTTTGAGGGAGAAGAGGAAGCAGGCTCACCCCATTTGGCAGAAATCCTCACCCGACATGCAGCCTTGCTGAAAAGTGATGGTTGGATAATTTGTGATGGACCTGAACATCCATCCGGCAGGCCCGTTGTTTATTTAGGTGTTCGGGGTGATGCAGGTATGGAGTTAACTGTTTATGGAAGTAATCGCCCTCTACATAGTGGTCACTACGGAAACTGGGCACCTAATCCCGCCTTTTTACTGAGCCGATTGTTGGCCTCCATGAAGGATGATGATGGCAATGTGCTGATAAAAGGTTTTTACGATCAGGTTACGCCCTTAACAGAAGCAGAAAAAAAAGTGGTACAAAATGTGCCGATGATCGATAGTCAGCTACAAAAGACCTATGGATTCAAACGCCCCGAATCGCCCAATCGTTCACTGGCTGCCTCGCTGTTATTGCCATCATTGAATATAAATGGGATACAAAGTGCCGCAACCGGAAAGCTGGCTAGTAATATTATTCCTTCAATAGCTACTGCCACTTTAGACTTACGTTTGGTTGCCGGTGTTGACTATCAACAGCAGCAGCAATTAGTTGAAAATCATATTCGCGAGCAGGGTTATTATATTACCGGTTCGGTGCCTACAGAAGATGAGCGTGCCAGGTATGATAAAATTATTCAGGTAAAGCGGAAATCAGGTTATAATGCACAGCGAACACCTTTGCAACATCCATTTGCCCAAAAAGTTATTAAAGCGCTCAGCAGCAGCTCAGAACTGCCCCTTGTAATTTCACCTTCTATGGGAGGTAGTTTGCCCCTGTTTATTTTTGTGCAATATGCCAATGCATTACCCATTACCGTTCCGGTTGCTAATTTTGACAATAACCAGCATGCAGAAAATGAGAATATGCGGATAGGAAATTTATGGTCGGGAATTAGTAAAATGGCAGGACTCATGCGAATGACGCCATGAAAAAATCAGCAACCTTACTTGTAATTGGCGGTGGTGCAGGAGGATACTTCTGTGCTATCAATGCTGCAAGTAATAATCCGCATTTACAGGTTATCCTACTTGAAAAATCAGCGCAACTGCTTTCAAAAGTGCGCATCAGCGGGGGAGGAAGATGCAATGTTACCCATGCTTGTTTTGATATCGACGAATTAAGCAAAAAATATCCCAGAGGTCAACATTTTGTAAAAAAAATGTTTCATCAGTTTGGTCCGGCTGATACGATTAACTGGTTTCAAGAACGAGGCGTTCGGTTAATTACGGAATCGGATGGCAGAATGTTTCCAGAAACTCATCAATCAACCACCATTGTAAACTGTTTGCTGAAAGAAGCAGATGCACATCAGGTTATTGTAAAAATAAGGCAGGAGGTTACCGAAGTAATCAAGTTAGAAAATGGCTTTATGCTTACTACCGCAAGCGGAGAAAAATATCCGGCTGATTTTCTTTGTGTTGCCACGGGTGGTTATCCCAAAGCCAATCAGTTTAGCTGGCTCGAAAAACTGGGGCATTCTATAGAACCACCGGTACCTTCTTTGTTTACTTTCAATATACCCGATCCAGAGTTAAGGGCCTTAATGGGTATTACTGTAAATCCCGTTAGCATCGCAATCGCAAATACCAAGTTGCAAGAAAAGGGCCCATTGTTAATTACTCACTGGGGACTAAGTGGTCCTGCTATCCTTAAATTATCGGCTTTTGCCGCTCGACATTTAGCCGAGCAGCAATATAGCGGAACACTCATCATCAATTGGATGCCGGATTACCATGAAACTTCTTTGCGTGAAGCCTGGCAACAGTGGCGACAGGAGAAAGCGGTTCAAAAAATCGGTTCCCATCCACCTGTTGCATTTCCCGCTCGTTTGTGGATGTATTTTCTTACGAAAGCGGGTATTGATGCCGATAAACGATGGGGTGATTTATCCACTGCTGCCCAAAACAAATGTATCAAGCTGCTCACCCATACTGAATATCATTTTAAAGGAAAAACTACTTTTAAAGAAGAGTTTGTTACCTGTGGAGGAATCAAGTTGAATGAGGTTGATGCGAATACAATGCAAAGTAAACGAATGCCCGGCCTCTATTTTTGTGGGGAAGTACTGGATATAGATGGAATTACCGGTGGGTTTAATTTTCAACAATCCTGGTCGGGGGGATGGATTGCAGCTCAATCTATTTCACAAGCTGCCGAAAGAAAAAGCCACTGATTCTAGTGGCTTTTCAAGTATTGATTTGTTGAGCTGATTATCCTTTTCCTTTTTTCGGGGCAGCTTCCTTATTGTCTTTATAGCGCATGTCGGGAGTGCCGTCTTTTTTGGTTGGGCCCGCTGGCTTTGGAGCTTCTTTATTTGCTTTGTAGCGCATGTCGGGGGTGCCATCACTTTTGGCAGGTCCGGCAGCCACTTTCGCAGTTTTTGCAGGTTCAGCTTTTTTGGTTTGTGCCATACTACCAACTGTAAACAGGCAGCAGGCGAAGAGAACTAGGAAAATTTTTTTCATGGCGATTTTTTTTATGATAGTTAAGTTAGTGATTTTTTAATAATCCTACTATTATTTTCTATTTTTCACTTAATTTTTTCTTCCATTTATTGATAAGGTTGAACTGTTTGAATATTTCCATTAGGTAAATGTATGAGTTCGGTTACTTTTATATTTCTTAAATGCGTTTTTCCTGATAGTTGTGTATCATGATAGAAAAGATACCATTTTCCGCGAATATTTACAATAGAATGGTGGTTTGTCCAGCCTTCTACGGGTTCTAATACTTTTCCTTTATAGGTAAATGGACCATAGGGATTATCTCCTACTGCATAACATATTAAGTGACTATCGCCTGTGGAGTAGGAAAAATAATATTTGCCATTGTATTTATGCATCCAGGCAGCTTCGAAAAATCTTTTTTGATTATTCCCCTCCTCCAACAGATTTCCTGCTTCATCTAAAATTTTCACTTCCCGAACGGTCTCTGCAAACTGTTTCATATCAGAAGACAGTTTGGCAACTCGGGGTAAAATCGCCAGTTGATCCTTTTTCCTTAGCAGGCCGGAAGGGTCATACACATTGTTTTCCCATTTTTGTAATTGTCCGCCCCAGATACCCCCGAAGTACATATAAAAACTTCCGTCATCATCCTGAAAAACAGCCGGATCGATGCTATAGCTATAGGCAATGGGGTTTTTTTCTGCTATAAAGGGGCCTGCCGGGTTTGTTGAAGTAGCAACGCCTATTCTGAAAATATCATTTTTGTCTTTCAGTGGAAAGTATAAGTAATAAGTACCCTTAGAAAAAGCAGCGTCCGGTGCCCATAATTGTCGCCCACCCCAGGGAATTCCTTTAATTTCTAAAGCAACTCCATGGTCGGTAACGGGACCGTTTATAGAGTCCATCGAATAAATGCGGTAGTCTCGCATAGAAAAATGATCTCCATTATTATTCTCGGGTATACCGGTATCTATATCGTGGGAGCAATACAAATATATTTTACCCTCAAATACATGTGCAGATGGGTCGGCTGTGTAAAAGTTTGTTACCAGTGGTTGCGAGCGTGGCATCTTTTTTAGGGTACCTATATTTTGGGCAGATACGGTTATAGAGAGTAGATAGAAAAAAAAGATATGTAAAGCTGCCAGTGAATAGTTTGTATAAAAAATGTTTCTATATTTCAGTTGGTTCACCGATAAGCTGTTTGTTTTTTTTGCGAATAACTGGGGAGTAACAATTGTATTCATAACTTATTTTTTCTGCTGGATGATGCTCTTATAATTAGAGCCGAATTGATAATAATAGTATTGGTTAGCGATAAATCTGATTTTCCCTGTAGATGCTGGATAAGATTTTGGGCAACAATTTCTCCAATTTCTGCGCCGGGGTAGTTGATGGTTGTTAGGGTAGGCTGAATGAGGGTGCTGATGGTATCATTGTTAAATCCCACAATGGCAATGTCTTCCGGAATTCGGATACCTTCATCCTGCAAGGTTCTCATAATAACTGCTGCCGAAAAATCATTGGTTACAAAAATGCCGTCGGGCATTGGTTTCATGGCCAATATTTTTTTGGCTGCTGCGATACAATCCTTTTCCGAGAGATCAGTAATCAGCAGGTTTTTTTCCATGAATCGGAGATGATGGGCCTGTAAGGCTTCCTGATATCCTTTGAAACGTTCACTGTACACATTTCGCTGTAAGCTGGCGGTAACGTGCACTATTTTTGTACATCCCTCCATAATCAGATGTCGGGTAGCTTCAAATCCTGCTTTTCGATTATTGATAATTACTTTCGCACCCTCTGCTTCCTCAAATACCCGGTCGAAAAAAACTACTGGTATACCCCTTTTTTTATAAGGTGCAAAGTGATCTAGATTGTCTGTATCAAATGCCAGCGATGCAATTAGTCCATCTACCCGCTTATTAAAAAAATTCAGGGCGTTAGCTGCTTCTTTTTTACTGGATTCAGAGGAATGCCCTATAATCAAATCGTAATTGGCTTCGGTGGTAACTTTTTCTATGCCAGATAATACCGAAACCATAAATTGACTATTCAGCTCATGAAGGATGAGGCCGATGGTATTGGTATGCTGTTTTCGTAGATTGCTGGCAAATGTATTGGAACGATATCCTCTTTTTTGCGCCAGTTCAATAATTCTTTTACGCGTGTTTTTATTGATGGTAGGATGATGATTCAGCGCACGACTAACGGTAGCTGCCGATAAATTGAGTTCATGGGCCAGATCATAGATGGTAATGTCTTTTTCTACCTTCATTTATACAATCGGTTACAATTTATAGGATGCGGGGCATTTTTGGGGTAGGGGCCTCATTCAAATATACTCTTATATTTCAAATGGATAGTCAGAGAAATGGGTGGAATTTCGACTTTTGCACAAGAAATGCACATTTTGTTGCAATCGGTTGCAAATGTAAAATATTTAGCTACATTCATAAAAGGAAGGCATATTTTCCGGGAGGCATTGGTAGGTAGTGTTTCTATTTTCTACTCGATAGGTTTGCGTAGTTGATTGATTCTGATTACATTGTTGATAAAACAGTGTTACTATTAAATTGATAATCTTATTTCTGCAGCTATGTTGTTTATGGGAATTGATATTGGAACCTCTTCAGTTAAGTTAACGGTTTTAGATAACCGTTTTTCTAAACCATTGGTTACCGTTCAGTATCCCGAAAAGGAAAATACCATCATTTCTTTACAAGATGGATGGGCTGAGCAATCGCCCGATATGTGGTGGGAGCAAGTTCAGCAAGTAATCTTAAAAGCAAATGCAACAGGCTTATATCATTCAGCTGATATTTCTGCGATTGGCATATCGTATCAGATGCATGGGCTGGTAATGATAAACGACAAAGGAGATTGTTTACGCAATAGCATAATCTGGTGCGATAGCAGGGCTGTTGCTATTGGGCACCGGGCATTTGAAGCCATTGGACCGGAAAATTGCTTACAAAAATTGCTCAATTCTCCCGGTAATTTTACAGCAGCTAAATTGGCTTGGGTGCAACAGCACGAACCTGAGCTGTTTCGGCAAATTCACCAGATTATGTTACCTGGAGATTTTATTGCTTACCGGCTAACCGGAACAGCCACTACTACATCGGCTGCCTTGTCGGAAGGCATTTTCTGGGATTTTAGCAAGGAGGAAGTTTCTAAAGATATTTTCAATTACTTCGGTTGGGAGGAGGCGATACTTCCTCCGATACAACCCGTATTTAGTGAACATGGAAGCGTAGTTACTTCGGTTGCAGAGAAATTAGGCTTAACTCCCGGTATTCCGGTAACCTATAAGGCGGGTGATCAACAAAACAATGCCTGGTCGTTACAGGTGCTGTCTCCGGGAGAAGTGGCAGCTACGGCCGGAACTTCGGGAGTAATTTATGCAGTAACCGATCAGCTTACCTGCGACCGACTTTCACGCGTAAATACTTTTGCCCATGTGAACCATAGTTCGCAAGACCGCCGATTGGGGGTATTGTTGTGTATCAATGGAGTGGGTATACTTAATAGTTGGGTTCGGCAAATAGCAGGTGCTTCATTAAGTTATGATGCAATCAATGCGCAGGCAACTAAAATTCCGGTGGGTTCGGATGGGCTATCCGTGTTGCCCTTTGGAAATGGAGCCGAAAGAATGCTAGAAAACAAAATAGTGCAGGCACATTTGCAGCAAATCAATTTTAATAAACATACCCCCGCCCATCTGTATAGAGCTGCTCAAGAAGGCATTGCTTTTGCATTCAGGTATGGTTTAGATATTTTACGCGAAAATCAACTTCATCCCTCCGTAATACGTGCAGGAAAAGCCAATATGTTTTTAAGTAACTTGTTTATCCAATCCTTTGTAAACGCTACCCAAACCCCTGTTGAGTTATATGATACAGACGGAAGTGCCGGAGCCGCCAGAGGGGCTTGCAGGGGGTTAATAAAGGAAGAAATGGGTATGGCTGCCGCTAAGCCGTTGCAAAGGATAGAGCCGGATGGGGATTCGGATAAGCTGGAAGAAGCCTATCAGCAATGGCTTACTCACTTACAGCAACAACTTTTACATTTTTCATCCAATCAAAAATAATCAGTATGCAAGTAGTAACGGGAACTAAGGAATTTTTTAAGGGCATTGGCCAAATTCAATTTGAAGGTATTCAATCGGATAATCCACTGGCCTTTCGCTGGTATGATGCGGAAAGGGTGGTTGCGGGAAAGCCCATGAAAGAATGGCTTCGTTTTGCCTGCGCTTACTGGCACAGTTTTGTAGGCAATGGAGCTGATCCATTTGGAGAGCCTACTCATTTATTTCCCTGGAATATTCAAAATGATCCCATAGCCAGGGGAAAAGATAAAATGGATGCAGCATTCGAATTCATTACCAAAATGAATATCCCTTTTTATTGTTTTCATGATGTGGATGTGGTTGATTTTATAGATGATGTGGCTGAAAATGAAAGACGCTTACAGCAAATCACTGCCTACGCTAAGCAGAAACAAAAAGACTCCGGGGTTCAGCTACTTTGGGGAACTGCGAATTTGTTCAGCAACCGTCGTTATATGAATGGGGCAGCTACCAATCCCGACTTTTCAGTAGTAGCCCATGCCGGGGCACAAGTAAAAGCAGCATTGGATGCTACCATCGAACTGGGGGGCGCCAACTATGTATTCTGGGGTGGAAGAGAAGGGTACATGAGTTTGCTTAACACCAATATGAAAAAAGAGAAAGACCATTTGGCTCGATTTCTACATATGGCAAAAGACTATGCAAGA
The DNA here is from genome assembly GCA_044337245.1 of Sediminibacterium sp. Classification (GTDB taxonomy): domain Bacteria; phylum Bacteroidota; class Bacteroidia; order Chitinophagales; family Chitinophagaceae; genus Sediminibacterium. Next base: position 7,328 of record JBIINW010000003.1, read on the forward strand.
AGTAATGGATTTACCGGCCACTTTTTTATTGAACCGAAGCCTTGTGAACCAACAAAACATCAATACGATTACGACAGTGAAACCGTTATTGGATTTCTTAGGCAATATGATTTATTGCAGGATTTTAAACTGAATATCGAAGTAAATCATGCCACCCTGGCCGGTCATACCTTTCAACATGAACTACAGGTAGCGGCTGATGCAGGCGTATTAGGAAGTATTGATGCCAATAGAGGAGATTATCAAAATGGATGGGATACCGATCAGTTTCCCAATAACATCAATGAGCTGGTAGAAACGATGCTGGTAATTGTAGAAGCCGGAGGTTTTAGTGGCGGAGGAATAAATTTTGATGCCAAGCGCAGGAGAAATTCAACCGATCCGGCCGATTTATTTTATGCCCATATTGGAGGAATGGATGTTTTTGCCAGAGCATTAATTGTAGCCGATCAGGTTTTACAGCAATCGGATTACCGGAAGTTTAGAACTAATCGATATGCGTCTTTTGAAACCGAACAGGGGAAGGCATTTGAAACAGGAAAGATGAACCTCGAAACCCTGGCGTCTATTGCAGCAACCGTGGGAGAACCAGCTATCGTAAGTGGAAAACAGGAGTATCTAGAAAACATCATCAATCGTTACATCTAATCGCAGCCAACAAAATTCGTTATGCAGCAAAAGGCCTTTATTTTCGATTTGAATGGAACCATGATTGATGATATGGATTTCCATATACGCGCCTGGCATTCCATTCTCACTTCATTAGGTGCGGAGTTGAGTTTGGAGCAAGTAAAACTGGAGTGTTATGGAAAAAACGAGGAATTGCTGGAAAGAATTTTTCCGGGAAGATTTTCAAACGAAGAAATGCAAACTATGATTTTGCATAAGGAACAAACCTATCAGTTGGAATTCAAACCCCATCTAAAATTGATAGCAGGACTGGAATCTTTTTTACAAAAAGCCTATGCCGAATCTATACCAATGGGAATTGGGTCAGCCGCCCTCCCGATGAATATAAATTATGTATTGGATGGGTTACAGATACGACAATATTTTAAGGCGATCGTGAGTGCTGTGGATGTTGCCTTGAGCAAGCCTCACCCCGAAACCTTTCTTTCCTGCGCAAAACAGCTGGGGGTGGAGCCAAGTAACTGCATTGTTTTTGAAGATTCTCCCAAAGGGGTTCTGGCAGCAAAAATGGCGGGTATGAAATGTGTGGTTTTAACAACGATGCATAATGAGAATGAGTTTGCGAACTTTGATAACGTTATACTAAAAGTATCGGATTATTCAACAGAAGTAATTCTACAGCTGATTAAACAGGAATGAAATTTCGTATATTGCTAATACGCTTTTTCAGTTTATAAATAATTTACTAAAATTACTTCTGCAAACGGCTACCCGAAAAAACTACATTTATTTGTACAACCACTAACCGCCTGCTTACCATAAACCTACCCAATTATGAATGTGCTTCACACAGCTGATTATCTGGTATTCTTTTTTTATTTTATTATAGTAAGTGCCTATGGCTATTGGGTATATAAAAAGAAAAAACAATCTTCGGCATCTGCCTCGCATGATTATTTTTTAGCAGAAGGATCACTCACTTGGTGGGCGATTGGGGCCTCCCTGATTGCATCCAACATTTCGGCAGAGCAAATGATTGGCATGAGTGGAAATGGATTTACTATGGGATTGGCTATTTCTACTTACGAATGGATGGCGGCTGCTTCACTAATGATTGTTGCGATATTCTTTATACCGGTGTATTTGAAAAATAAGATCTACACCATGCCTCAATTTTTAAGTAATCGTTATAACGATACAGTAGCCATGATAATGGCCGTTTTCTGGCTGCTTTTGTATGTTATTGTAAATCTTACCTCTATTCTATATTTAGGGGCATTGGCTATTAATAGTATTAGCGGTATTTCTTTAACAACCTGCATGTACCTGCTGGGCCTCTTTGCTGTAATTATTACACTGGGGGGTATGAAGGTTATTGGATATACCGACGTGATTCAGGTATTCTTTCTGGTTTTAGGTGGATTGGTAACTACTTATCTCGCACTGGGATTGGTTAGTAAAATTTACGGACAAGAAGGAACGATTGCCGGAATGCAGCTTTTATATAAAGAAGCGAATGATCACTTTCATATGATACTCAAAAAAGACAATCCAAATTTTCTTGACTTACCTGGATTAACCGTATTAATTGGGGGTATGTGGATTGTTAATTTAAACTATTGGGGATGTAACCAATATATTACTCAGCGAGCCCTAGGTGCTAGTTTGCCCACCGCACGAAAAGGAATTTTGTTTGCATCTTTTTTAAAGTTGCTGATGCCGGTGATTGTTGTACTACCCGGTATTGCTGCCTATGTATTAAATCAGAAAGGATATTTTTCTCAAGGAGAATTGTTGGGTGAAGGAGGAAAATTGATGGCGGATAAAGCCTATCCCTCTTTGCTGAATTTATTGCCAACCGGTTTAAAAGGCTTGTCCTTTGCCGCCTTAACTGCCGCTATTGTTGCCTCTTTGGCAGGAAAGGCGAATAGCATATCTACCATTTTTACGCTGGACATCTACCAGAAAAAAATCAATCCGGCAGCGGATGAACAAAAACTAGTTAGGATTGGAAAGTGGGTAATTATTTGTTCCATGGTAATTGCGATTGTGATAGCGCCTTATCTGGGAATTGAAAAAGGCGGATTTAAATATATTCAGGAATATACAGGATTTGTTTCTCCCGGTATTTTTGCCATGTTTATTCTCGGCTTTTTCTGGAAAAAAGCTACCTCCAATGCCGCTCTTTTTGCTACTATTGGTGGTTTCATATTCTCTGTAATTTTTAAGTTTCTACCCAGATGGGTTGATTTATCCTTTCTGCAATCATCTGGCTTTTCTGCCGCCAATACAGAAGGGATATTTGAAATTCCCTTTATAGACAGAATGGGGTTTGTGTTTATCATCAGCGTTTTGGGTATGATCATCATTAGTAAGTACGAAAACCGAAAGGGAATCGTACCCAAAGGGTTGATAGTTGAAAGATCAATGTTTGCGATGAGTCCGTCTTTTCAGGTAGGAACCCTAATTGTTGGAGGTATCATTACGGCCTTATATACCCTTTTTTGGTAGTGGCAATGGCTACATCGATTTCGCAGATTTATACATCCTGGGAGTGAGGAATCAATCGGGTTCCCCAGCTTTTTATGAACTTTGTAAAAATTATTCTTTACTATGGAACATACGATGCGTTGGTACGGGCCAGATGATCCCGTTAGTTTGTGGGATATCCGGCAGTCAGGGTGCACTGGCGTAGTAACTGCCCTGCATCAGATTCCCGTTGGGGAAGTTTGGCCAATTGCGGCCATTGAAGAAAGGAAAGCTTTGATAGAAGCCGCGGGAATGACCTGGACTGTGATTGAAAGCTTGCCCGTGCATGAAGAAATCAAACGGCAAAAAGGTGATTATGTGATGTGGATTGAAAAGTATAAGCAAAGTTTGGGAAACGTTGCTGCCTGCGGACTAAAAGTGGTTACCTATAATTTTATGCCTATCCTCGATTGGGTTCGCACGGATATCGCTTACGAAATGCCCGACAGAAGTAGGGCCCTATATTTTGAAAAAGCAGCTTTTATCGCGTTTGATGTTTATATGCTTCAACGACCCGGTGCTGAGGCAGATTATACCCCCGAAGAATTGGAAAGGGGAAAAAATCGGTTGGAAAATATGTCGGAAGCAGAAAAGCAGTTGTTGTATAAAAATATGATGCTGGGCTTACCGGGTAGTCGCGAACAATTTACTACGGAACAAATTTTTGCTGCACTCGATCAATACAAGGGTATCGACCGACAACAATTGAAACAACACCTCTTTCATTTTATTAGTGAAGTGGCACCGGTAGCCGAAGCGGGTGGTTTGAAAATGGCCATTCACCCCGATGATCCGCCTTATGCAGTTTTAGGATTGCCTCGTATAATGAGTACCGAAGCCGATGCACGTGAATTATTAGATGCTTGTACCTCCCCTGCAAACGGCCTCTGTTTCTGCACCGGATCTTTTGGGGTACGGGCTGATAATGATTTACCCGGTATGGTAGAAAGATTGGGAAACGCTATACATTTCCTCCATCTTAGAAGCACCCGCCGCGATAATCAGGGGAATTTTTATGAGGCCGACCACCTGGATGGCGATGTAGATATGTATGCGGTTGTGAAAGAAATTGTAGCCGTTCAACGGAAAAGAGGCGTAAACATTCCCATGCGTCCCGATCATGGTCACCAAATGCTCGACGATCTTAAAAAGACCACCTATCCTGGGTATAGTGCCATTGGCCGGTTGCGGGGATTGGCCGAGCTAAGGGGGCTGGAACTGGGAATTGAGCGTAGTCAACCCCACTAATAGCCCTGGAAATAGGCAGTAAAGTATATTTTTATTATATATGATGACTGTTTTTATATAAAAAACGGTCATTTTTATTAGTAGCAAGCCCTATTTTATTACCTTTGCAACCCCGAATTAAAACCATCGGGTTTTTTATGAAATTCATTAACAAACAACTAAACGCAGATGCTCAGGAGCCGGCTTCAACTGAAACAGTTGATCAGGCCGCTGCTGCGACAACAACAACACCTGAAGCAGTGCCGGTAATTGTAACGGCACATGATGATTTTGACTGGAGTATCGACAAGCGAAATGTGAGTCATTACTCTGAAAATGACCGGGTAAAGTATGACAAAGTGTACGACAACACATTTGTTCAGATTGAAGACGGTGAGATTATTAGAGGAAGTGTAGTAGCCCTCACCAAAACGGATGTAGTGGTTAACATTGGCTTCAAAAGTGATGGACTGGTTTCTTTGAACGAGTTCAGAGATGTTCCCGGATTAAAAATTGGGGATGAGGTAGAAGTAATGGTGGTAGAAAAAGAAGACCGCCAGGGTAACCTTCATTTGAGCCGCAAATCTGCCCGCATTTACCGTGCTTGGGAAAGAATTGTGGAAGTGCACAAAACGGGAGAAGTAATTACAGGAACCGTTACCAGCAAAACAAAAGGTGGCTTGATTGTAGATGTGTTTGGTATGGAAACCTTTTTACCAGGATCTCAGATTGACGTTAAGCCGGTTACGGATTACGATCAGTTTGTTGGTAAAACGATGGAATTTAAGGTGGTAAAAATTAACGAAACCATCAAAAACGCCGTAGTATCACATAAAGCCCTAATTGAAAGTGATATCGAAGCTCAGCGCGCCGAAATCATGAGTAAGTTAGAGAAAGGCCAGGTATTGGAAGGGGTAGTGAAAAATATTACCGACTTCGGAGCCTTCATGGATCTGGGTGGATTAGACGGATTATTGTATATCACGGATATATCTTGGGGTAGAATCTCGCATCCTAGTGAAGTGGTGAAACTGGATCAGAAATTACAAGTAGTGGTATTGGATTTTGATGATGATAAGAAAAGAATTAGCTTAGGACTGAAGCAGTTAACTCCACATCCATGGGATGTATTACCAGAAGGTTTGGCAGAAGGAAGTGTGGTGAAAGGTAAGGTAGTAAACATTGAAGATTACGGTGCATTCCTCGAGATCCAGCCTGGTGTAGAAGGATTGGTGCACGTTTCTGAAATTACTTGGGCCAATACGCCTATCAATGCGAAAGAGTTCTTTAAACTGTCCGACGAATATGAAGCAAAAGTGGTAACACTGGATAAGGATGTTCGCAAGATGAGTTTGAGCATTAAGCAAATGACGCAAGATCCTTGGAATGAGATTGAAGCTAAGTTTCCAGAAGGAAGCAAGCACCAAGGGTTGGTAAAGAATATTACTCCTTATGGCGTGTTTGTTGAATTGGAGCCAGGAATTGGCGGAATGATTCATATCAGCGATCTGAGCTGGCTGAAGCGTTTCAACCACCCAACAGACTATACCAAAGTGGGTGAGAAAATCGATATCATTATTTTGAGCATCGATAAAGAAAATCGTAAACTGCAGTTAGGCCATAAGCAATTAGAAGAAGATCCCTGGAATGCACTCGAAGAAACTTTTGCGGTAGGATCAGTTCATGAAGGTATGGTTAGTCGCAAAGAAGATAAGGGTGCATTGGTTCAATTACCTTATGGATTAGAAGGGTTTGTACCTAATCGCCACCTGAATAAAGAAGATGGCAAGCAGGTTCAGGCTGATGAAACTGCACAGTTTGTAGTTATTGAATTCGACCGGAACGAGAAGCGCATTCTGTTAAGTCATTCCCGCATCTGGGAACAGCAGGAGGCAGAAGTGAAAGAAGCTGCAAAAAAAGAAGCCCGCACCGAGTCGGATAACACTAAAAAGGCTGTAAAAAATATCCAGGCGAAAGTAGAAAAAGCCACCTTAGGTGATTTGGGTGCTTTGGCCGAGATTAAAGCCAAATTGAAAGAAGACGAGGGAGATAAGTAAAACCCCTTGTTAATTCCTTATAAAGGCTGCTTTACAACCGTAAAGCAGCCTTTTCGATTGAATTGGATATTATTTTAGTTAATTCTTAACGCAACGCATGGGTTTTACAGAGTGTGTTGGTATAATTTGCCTGTAAATAGTTAATTTTGCCAACTTGTATGAATAGAATACTGTTGTTTTTTTCCTTGGCTGTTATCATGATAACGGCTTCCTGCTCAGGGAAGTTCGGTAAAATCATGAAGAGTAAAGACTTTGAGTACAAGTATAAAATGGCCGAAGAGTTTTATGCCAAAAAGGATTGGCTATATGCCCAGCAGCTGTACGAAGACATTTTCCCCTATGTAAAAGGTACCCAGCGATATGAGGATATGTATTACAAATTTGCATTTTCTTATTATTATGATAAAGATTATCTGAATGCTGAAAACCTCTTTAAAACGTTTGTAGAAAATTTTCCCACCAGCACTAGATCGGAGGAATGTGAATATATGCGGGCCTATTGCTTTTTTAAGCAATCACCCAAGGTTGAACTGGATCAGACCAATACCAATAAAACCTTGCAGTTGATGCAGGCTTTTATAAGTACGCATCCCACTTCAACCCGTGTGAAAGAGGCTACTGATATAATAGAACAGTGTAGGGATAAGTTGGAATTGAAAGAATTTAAGAGTGCCGAGCTATATTATAATCTGGGTTTTTACAAAGCGGCTGCACTGGCTTTTGGGAATGTTTCCGATAATTTCCCCGAATCTAAAAAGGCAGACGAGTATAAGTACCTGGTTATTATTTGTTATCAACGGTATGCTGAAATGAGCTATGAGGATAAACAAAGAGAACGTTTCGAAAAGGTAGTGAATGAGTGCAATGACTTTTCTGAACGTTTTGCCGATAGTAAACATGTAACTGAAATCAATAAAGTAAAGACACAATCTATTAACTTTTTAAAAAATCTCCCCAAATGAGCAAATTGAGAAGGCAGATGAGCGCCAACACACCCAGCGTAGTAGAAACAAAAAGCCTGATGGATGTAAAAGCCGTTACCGGTAACCTGTACGAATCTATAGCAATCGTTTCTCGTCGCGCCAACCAGATCAACATCTCCCTGCGCGAAGAACTCCATAATAAGTTGGAGGAATTTGCAAGCCATACCGACAGCCTCGAAGAGATTCATGAGAACAAAGAGCAGATTGAAATTTCCCGTGCTTATGAAAAAATGCCTAACCCGGCAATTTTGGCAACTCAGGAATTTATGGAGGGGAAAGTATATCACCGCAGAAACGACGAAAGTGATTTGTTCCGATAGACTATCTGAATGTACACAAAGCGACAGTGAAAACTGTCGCTTTTTTTTGGCTGAATTTTTACAGAGTAGCAGTATTCTTTGTTAATGGGATGGCGTATCTTTAGAATCAATTATCGTATGATAGGATGAAAAAACTGGCCGGCATATTGATTAGCTGTCTCCTCATTTTTCCGTTAGGAGGAAAGGCACAAGAACTCCTGGCAAAGGTTACGGTAATTGCCAGCCGAGTGAATACCACGGTTGACAAACGTATTTTCATTACGCTGCAAACCCAACTGAATAATTTGATGAATACACGTAAGTGGACGAATGACGTGTTTCAGCAAAATGAAAAAATTGAATGCAGCTTTATATTAAATATTGAGAGCATTGTTGAACCCAATGTATATAAAGCAACACTTACCGTTCAGGCTGCTCGACCGGTTTATAACAGCAGTTATCAGTGTGCACTGGTAAATTTTCTGGATGCTGAAGTAACTTTTAAATATCAGGAGTTTCAGCCTGTAGAATTCAATGAGAGCCGGATACAGGGTAACGATCCGGTAGCGGCAAATCTAACCGCCATTTTTGCCTACTATGCCTACATGATTATCGGATTAGATTATGATTCTTTTTCTCCAAAAGGGGGGGAGGCATTTTTTCGGAAAGCCCAGAACATCATAAATAACGCTCCTGAAGGCAAGGGTTTAAGTGGATGGCGTGTTTTTGATGGGTTGCGCAACCGTTACTGGCTCAATGAAAATCTGATCAATAACCGTTATAATATTGTACACGATGTGATTTATTCTTACTACCGAGCCGGCATGGATAAGTGGTATGAAAATGAAGAGGAAGCACGTAAAAATGTTCTGCAGTGTTTAATTCAATTGCAAGCATTTAACAAGGAAAATGCCAATACAATGATTTTACAGTTTTTTATGCAGGGTAAAGCTCAGGAATTGATTGCATTGTTTAAAAAGGGTACTCCCGAAGAACGTTCGCGGGCCATTCAGGTTTTATCTGAACTGGATGTTATAAACGTGCCTGCTTATAAACAGCAATTGAAGTAATAGAAGGTATCTCATTTAGTAAATTCTATCGCATAGAAACCGGTTGATTTGAATGAAATAAAAGGCAAATCTTATTTTGATGAATATACGCATGCAGGTTCTTTTTTTTCTGATGGCAATTGGCGGGCTACTGGCTGCCTGCAAGGGAAATAGCAAAGAACAACTGCTCGATATCAATCAGATGAAAGTAATTGTATGGGATATGCTGAAGGCCGACGAATTATATACAGTGCAGCAGGTGAAAGACAGTACATTTCGTTTGCAAAAAAAGAATCTGGAATACTACGAAAAGATTTTTGCCTACCATAAAATTAACCACTCAACTTTTTATAACGCATTCGCTTACTATGAAGCGCATCCCCTTCAAATGAGAGAACTACTCGACTCAATTGATCAGTATGCAACTCGCGAAAGAAACCGATATTTTATGCGGTATGGCCAAAGTGGAAATACTCCCGGAAAAGGGCTTTCTGCAGATAGTTCCCGCAAACCTTAAACAATTCAGGTTATAATTCGAGCCGATTTGTACATTTGTAACTTAAATTTATACATATGAGCATTCAAATTGGCAGTCCAGCCCCCGATTTCACTTTATACGATAGTGAAAAAAATAAAGTATCCCTTTCTTCTTTTCGAGGTACTCCAGTAGTTATTCTATTTTTTCCAGCCGCATTTACCGGAGTTTGTACCAAAGAATTATGCAGTGTTAGAGATAACCTGGCAGTTTATAACTCCAGTAAAGCAACTGTACTCGGCATCTCGGTAGATTCTTTATTTACTTTGGCTAAATTTAAAGAAGAGCAACAATTAAATTTTCCGCTACTAAGCGATTATAATCGTGAAGCATCTAGTGCATTTGATGTTTTGTATGATGTTTTCCCTGCCTTCGAAATGCAGCGAGTGAGCAAGCGGGCTGCTTTTGTAGTAGATGGTGCCGGCAATATTCAATATGCTGAAACCTGTGCTACCCCTGGTGATTTACCTGATTTTGCCGCTATTCAGGCTACCCTGGCCTCGTTTTAAAATACTAAAAGAGACATTACACTGTTAAAATTTCATTGAATCTTGGTAGTAATCCAACATTTGAATATTTTAGCAGTGTAATGCCATCCTTAAAAAGCCATATCCTCCTATATGCCCTGCCATTCATTTTTTGTATGAATGCCAAGCCTGATCCCCCGGTAATGGATAATGGTTGGGGAAATGCTGAAAATAAGATCATACAAATGTATCCCAACCCAGCTACCACAGTAATTAACTTTACTTTTCAAGTAAAAAGTACGCAACAGCATATCTTACAGATTTACAGTTTCATCGGAAAAAAAATGTACGAAACTCGCGTGCAGGATACTAAGATAACGGTTCAATTAGATGAAAATTATTACCGGGGTATTTATGTGTATCAATTGCGCGATATTGCCGGCCGGTTAATCGAGTCCGGAAAATTTCAAGTGATAAAATAAGTAGGTAAACGATTACCAGTTGCTGATTTCTGCAATTAAAAATTTCAGGTAATGGGTATTTTCCATCCCCCAGATAATAGGATGATCGCCCGATTGATGCCTGAAAGTAACCTGCCTTACTTTTTTGTGGGCATCTTTTGCCGCCGCCTCTATGGTTTGAAGAAATTGCTGGGCACTTACCAAATTAGTACAACTAGAACTTACCAAAAATCCCCCGTCTTTCAACAATTTCATGCCCCGAAGATTAATCTCCTTGTAGCCGGTTAGTGCTTTATTAATATGCGATCTGCTCTTGGTAAATGCCGGTGGATCGAGCATCACTACATCAAACTGTTTACCTTCTTTACCCCATTCTTTTAAAGTATCAAATGCGTTACTACACATAAAGCTGCACCGATCTTGTAAATGATTGAATGCCGCGTTTTGATTGGCCCGCGCTACCGCCTGTTCCGAAATATCAATACCCAATACCGATTTAGCTCCATAATGGGCTGCATGCACTTCAAAAGTGCCAGTATAGGTAAAAACACCCAGCACATCAGCCCCTTTTACGATGGAGGCGATTTCGCGGCGATTATCTTGCTGGTCTAAAAAATAGCCGGTTTTTTGGCCATTCGCAATATCTACTGAAAAATGCAATCCATTCTCTTCAATCATAATATCCGTATCGAAACTGCCATATAAAAAGCCTTTTTGCTGGGGTAATCCCTCCAATTCTCTTACTGGCACATCATTTCTCTCATAAATTCCCTTGGGAGCAAAAATTGACACCAACGCTTCTACAATAGCAGTTTTCCATTTGTCCATACCCAGCGACAGGGTTTGAATTACTAGGTAATCATTGAATTTATCAATAATGAGGGCCGGTAAATCGTCTGCTTCCCCAAAAACCAATCGGCAATTGGTGGTGTAGCCCAATTTTTTCCGGTAATTCCAGGCTTTTAGTATGCGTTGGTGGAAAAATGCTCCATCAATCACCTCTTGTCGGTTGCGGGTAAGCAAGCGAACCATAATCTGGGATAATGGATTAACATAGCCCTTTCCGCAAAATTTTCCGTTGTGATAGAACACATCCACAATGTCTCCACCCAGTATCTCTCCCTTGTTACTGGCAATTTCATTGGCATATATCCAGGGATGCCCATTGGATATCCTGGGCGCGATTTGTTTGTTTAAAATCAGGGAGGTCATAAACAAATATACAGTAAGCGCAGTAACTGATAACTTCTCGAACCATTTCTCTTAGAAATCGTGGTTGCGAGAAATTTTCTGCCATTTTTTCGCTTTTCTTTGCCTCGGCAACATTTTTGACAGATAGGAAGTATAATTTATAAAAGCTATGAATGCGCAAGAAACCCCACCGAATGAGGGAATAAATGACAATCCGGGTGAAATGGAGTTAAATGCTGACGAAAATGCAGCCGGAACCACCCATTTGAATGAACCGGTTGCGAATGAATCGGAAATCGAAAAAATAACGGCTGATTTAGAGGAGCAGAAAGACAAATACCTCCGTTTAATGGCCGAGTTCGACAACTTTAGGCGCAGGAATGCCAAAGAGCGGGTAGAATTGATTCAAACGGCCTCTAAAGACGTGATTGTTTCTTTGTTGGAAGTGCTCGACGATTGTGAGCGGGCTGAAAAGCAATTAACCTCCTCCGACGATATTGCTATGCAAAAAGAGGGAATTTTGCTGGTATTTAATAAACTTAGAACCCTGCTTCAGCAAAAAGGAGTAAAAGCCATGGAAAGTATACATGCCGATTTTGATGTAGAAAAACACGAAGCGATTACCGAAATTCCCGCCCCAAATGAGGCATTGAAGGGAAAAGTGATTGATGAAGTGATGAAAGGCTATTATATGCATGATAAAATCATCCGTTTCGCAAAAGTTGTAGTCGGAAATTAATAGTTAACCCCCCTGCCTTAGTTGGTAATTAGAAAGAAAAATAAATCGCATGGCTGCAAAAAGAGATTTTTACGAAATATTGGGCGTTGCTAAATCTGCCTCTGCCGAAGAGATAAAAAAAGCCTATCGAAAAGTGGCTATGCAGTTCCACCCCGATCGTAATCCGGGTAATGCGGAAGCGGAAGAAAAATTTAAAGAAGCTGCAGAAGCCTACGAAATTTTAAGCGATACAGATAAAAAATCAAAATACGATCGTTTTGGCCACGCAGCTTTTGGTCCTGGTACCCAAGGTGGCGGTGCTTATGGTGGTCGCATGAACACGGAAGATATATTCAGTCAGTTCGGTGATATTTTTGGAGATGATGTGTTTGGAAACTTTTTTGGTGGCGGCGGCGGTGGAAGACGCAGTACCGGAGGCGGAAGAGCAAGAGGGCAGCGGGGAAGTAATCTCCGCATTAAAATGAAGTTGACCTATGAGGAAATTGCTAAGGGAGTTACAAAGAATGTAAAGGTTAAAAAATATGTTTTGTGTGCCACCTGTAATGGTAATGGTGCAAAAGATAAAAATAGTTTACAAAATTGTACTACCTGTTTGGGAAGTGGACAGGTACGGAAGGTTACCAATACTTTCTTAGGGCAAATGCAAACGGTTACCACCTGCCCAACCTGTAACGGAGAAGGTGCTACCATTACTGCCAAATGTGGGTCATGTAAAGGGGAAGGCAGGGTATATGGAGAAGAAACGATTGCAATTGATATTCCTGCAGGCGTTCAGGAAGGCATGCAGTTGAGTATGAGTGGCAAGGGGAATGCGGGAGAGCGTGGAGGAGCTTCCGGAGATTTGATTATTCAGATTGAAGAAGAACCCCATGCCCAGTTGCATCGGGATGGATTAAATGTAGCCTTCGATTTATATATTTCAATACCGGATGCGGTATTTGGTACACAAGTAGAAGTTCCAACAATCGACGGAAGGGCTAAAATCAAAATACCTGCCGGAACACAAAGCGGAAAAATTTTCCGTTTAAAAGGTAAGGGATTTCCGGAAGTGCAGGGTTATGCAAAAGGAGATCAGCTTATTCAGGTAAATGTATGGACGCCCCAGCAAGTAAGTGCAGAAGAAAAAGCACTCTTAGAAAAACTCAGCCAAAGTGAAAATTTTAAGCCCAATCCAGGAAAAGGAGATAAAAATTTCTTTGATAGAGTAAGAGAAGCCTTTCAATAAGCGGCTTGCTTTTAAAGACAACTATAACTTTTCCTTGTCCAGCACCATTACCTGAAAACTACTCGGAATCCACTTGGTTAGGGAAGATTGTTTGGGTGATGTTTTGGGAACTGTTTCTTGATCTGCCCCCGGCACATATAGTGAAAGGGTAGTCTCATCAAAAGTTATGCTATTCGAACCCTTTTTAGTAGGTATATTGTCAATTAAAGCATAATCATTTTCAGAAATTTGACTGATTACTGAAATGGAACCATTTCCATTTGCCGTGAAAATCAATTTATTCACAGGATCGAAAATGATACCATCCGGATTGTCGCCAATCCGAATAGAGTCAATAATCTTTGCTTTATTTGCGTCAAATATTACTAATAATTTATTGCAAACTGAGAAGAGATGGTTAAATTTCGTGTCAATAGCTATGCCTGTAGGAGATTTACCCGTTCCTAAACTCCAATGCATTTCAACTTCATACGTACTTAGGTTTACCCAAACCACTTCGTGCTTGTCGGCTAAATTCACAAATAAATTGCCATTCCCATCACTTACAATACCAGTAACTTTATTGCCACCAACCACAATGGTTTCTTCTACTTTATCAAACTTAGGATCAATCACAGAAATGGTTCCCCCTTTGTAATTACTTACAATAATCTTACCCGAAAATCCATCATAAATGATGCCATTGGGTTTTTCCCCAACCGGTATATTCCGAACGAAGCGGTCACTTTTTAAATCAAAAACGGTTACGGTATTGGTAATGCTGTTGGTTGCATATCCTTTGCCATATCGTTGTGCCAAGGCAACTCCTTCTACACCAGGGGTATTGGGTATAATTCCAATAGAATCTCCTGTATTTTTATTCAGAATGCTTACCTGATTTCCATGGGTGATATAAAGCTTATTCGAAAAAGGATTTACGGCAGGATATTTCCAGTCGCCGTGAAAGGGAGCCTTAAATGTTTTCTCAATTTTGTAAGTGTGCTGTGCATGTGCAGTACCCGAAAATAAAAGGAATAAAAATAGGGGTTGGTATAGCAACACGGTCTTTAAACGTACCATGAACAGTAAGCGAAACCTTTTGAAAAATTTTAAGTAATCAAATAATATCACGCCACTGAGTAATTAAGTTACAAAGTACAACAATATTTAGATTAGAAATTGCTAAGCAGTAATATAATATTCAAAAAATTTTTACATATGCTACTAATATGTAATTTGACAAAAGTAATGGAAATAAAAATGAACTATCCTTCTTTCAATTGATATAACCCAGGCAGATTTCTACCTAGTCCATTATAATCTAACCCATAACCCAAAACAAATTTATTAGCAATAGAGAAACAGCAATATTGAATAGGAACAGGAAATCGGGTGGCATCCGGTTTATGTAATAAGGCAGCAACGGCTACCGAAGCAGGTTGTTGTAGTTGAATTTGTGGAAGAAATTCTGAAAGAGTTTTTCCCGTATCTACAATATCCTCTAAAATAATTACCGGTCGGTTGCTCAGGGGAACATCCAACCCTATGGCAGTAATAACCTGACCTGTGGATGTTGTTCCGGTGTATGATGAAAGGCGAATAAAACATATTTCCGCCTCAATGGTTATTTGTCGGAATACGTCTGCCGCAAACATAAAAGAGCCATTCAGAATTGCTATAAAGAGGGGCTGCTTTCCTGCATAATCCTGGTTGAGTTGGGCGGCTAATTCCTGGATTTTTTCTTGAAGGGTTTCAGCCGAAATAAAGGGGATAAAAATTTTATCGTGAACGGTAATTTCGGAAGGATTATGCATGGTAGTTAGGTTGATTGTTGCCATTTTTAATGGGTTCCGGATGAAACGTTATTTATTGAACCGGGTTGTAGCCAAATTTTTTGTCCTGCCTGTATGGGAAGCTCCGGTGAATTTACCTGATTATACTGTAAAAGTTGTTCCAATCGAATGCCTTCGAGTTGACTAATATCCTTCCAGTTTTCCCCAGATTGGGCAATGCGGAAAGGCTTGTCTCCTTTTTTCAATTTTTTTTCTAAAAATATCAGGTAAGGGTTATTTAATTTATCAATTGCAGGCAATTCATTAAAAGCAATAATTTCTTCCCGAAGAATATCAAATTGAACGGATATATCTTGTATACTTGTTCCGGCAGGCGCATAAAATACCTTGGATCGGTTTATTGTAAAAATTCCTTTTGGGAAAGAACTTTGGTAGTTATAGGAGGGAGAGGGCAGGTAATTTAATTTGTCGATGGAAGGTATTTCCTTACTTGCAATAACGGCAGGCAAAATAGCGGAACCGGAGTTGGGTGAATAATTATTTCCTAAAGCATCAGAATTGTACTTTTCTAGCTGGTAGTCTTTAATAACCTTTAATAGACTTTGCGGATAGGTTTTGTTGGTAGCGTACCCAGCTTTTTTTAGGCCATACGCCCAGGCTTCCATATCCGTTGGATCTAGGGTAAATAGGGATGCGTAATAAGGTCTGTTTTTTAGAAAATCGGAATGGTCTATAAATGATTGTTCCGCAGAAGCATATACCCGGAAACATTCTCCTTTTTCATCATCATCTTTATAGGTTCTTCCGCCGGTCCATTCTGTTTTGCATTTAATGCCAAAGTGATTATTGGCCGTTAGGGCGAGTGTGCTTTTTCCAGATTGAGATTCCAATATGGCTTGCGCCAATTTTATAGCAGCGGGTACCCCTGTACGCCTCATTTCAGCAATGGCCAGCTCTTTGTACTGCTGAATATAGCTTTCGGTGGTTAACGGCTGTGCAGTTACTTGCAAGCTACCCAGCCATAAAAGGCATCCTATCAGCCAAGCTTTTTTGCACATATTGCCAGTTAATTTATTTTTTTACAATCAATACTAATCCATCTCTAACGGTTACAATCACTTTTTCGATAGAGCTGTCAATAGCAACCATTTCATTAAATGTCTGAATCGCGCGTGCATTTTTTCCGGTTATTTCGGGTTGCAATACTTCTCCATGGAAAAAAATATTATCGGCAATTAGTAAACCTCCCTTTCTCAGGTTTTTCATTACCAGCGTGTAATATTCGCAGTAACCTGTTTTATCTGCATCCAAAAATACAAGGTCCCAGGTAGGGGTTAGTGTAGGAATGATTTCCAATGCATTTCCAATATGCAGCTGAATCTGATGCCCGTTGGGAAGTTGATCAAAATATTTTTTTGCTACAGCTGCTTCTGTTTCCCTGCATTCTATGGTATGGAGTTCGCCTGTTGGTGCTAACCCTTCTGCTAAGCATCCGGCACTATAGCCAGTAAAAGTACCAATCTCCAATATATACCGGGGTTGCATAATTTGGGAGATAACCGAGAGGAAGCGACCCTGCACATGGCCACTCAGCATGTGAGATTGGGGATGATACTCCCGGGTTTCTTTTGATAGCGCAGCTGCCCAAGCAGGTTCAGGAGAACTGAACTTTTCTGCATACGCTTCCGCCAATGCATGAATCATTTCCATACTACAAATATCCGCCAATTTTAGCGTTTTTTACCAGTGGAAATGAAAAATAGACCGATAAAAGTAAACAGTCCATTGATGATTAACAGTTCAATACCAATTTGATAGTGGTTAAACCAGCTGGCAGCGTTTTTGCTTAGGATATAGCTTAACAGGGGGGCTAATAAACAAATCAAAGTAATGCCTGCATGGTTGGGCAAACTCCGTTTGGTAAAAATGCCAAAAGCAAATAGGCCTAATAATGGGCCATACGTGTAGCCCGCCAAATCTAGTATGATATCGATTACGCTGTTATCATTGATTTTATAAAAAATCATGATACAAATCAAAAATACCAGCGCAAATGAAAAGTGAACCGTTAATCGTATTTTCTTTTTGTATTGTTCCGACCAGCTTGTTTTTTGTTGTAAGCCAAGCATATCAATACAAAAGGAGGAGGTTAGGGCAGTGAGGGCACCATCAGCACTTGGAAATAATGCAGATATTAGCGCAATGATAAACAGAATGCCTAGGGCAGGGGGCAAATAATTCATTACCACCGATGGAAATATTTTGTCGCCAATGATATTTTTATGATCCAGCACCAATTGCTTAACCATTTTACCGTTTACCATAACTTCCTGATACAGGGCACCCTTCGATTGTGCAAACATATATAACAACCCACCGAGGAATAAAAACAACACTAAAACCGATACCAACACAATTGCGAGGGTAATTACATTTTTTTGCGAATCGCCTAATTTTTTAACGCTGATATTTTTTTGCATCATTTCTTGGTCGAGGCCCGTCATAGCAATGGTAATAAAAGCGCCACCAATAATTTGTTTTAGAAAAAATCCCTTGCTATTTACATCGGTATTGAATACATGCAGGTATCCGATACTTTTCATTTGGGTAATCGCATCTCCCAGTGAGAGTTGCATATTGTTCAATATATATATCACACAAACCACCAGGCCGGTAATCATCAGGGAGGTTTGCAGGGTATCGGTATACACAATTGTTTTTACCCCTCCTTCAAATGTATAGAGCAGAATCATGAGTAGTATAACGGCAGCGGTAACTATAAAAGGGACTCCCATACTGTCTAGAATAAAGAATTGCAGCACATTAATTACCAGGTACAGCCGTGCAGTTGCTCCTACGGTTCTGCTGATAATAAAGAAAAGTGCCCCGGTTTTATAAGCAGTATTGCCAAATCTTTGTAATAAGTAATGATAGATAGAAGTGAGGTTGAGTTTGTAGTAGATAGGAAGTAATACAAAGGCAATTACCGCATAGCCCATCAGGTATCCCAAAGCTACTTGCAGGTAGGCAAACCCTTTGAATGCTGTTCCGCTGAAGTCTCCCACCCCTCCGGGCACACTCACAAAAGTTACACCGCTGAGGGAGGTGCCAATCATACCAAAAGCCACGAGTATCCAGTTGCTATTCTTATTACCAATAAAGAATGACTCATTATTACTGTTCCGGCCTGTATACCAGGCTACACCCAGCAGAATAACAAAATAGGCGATTACAAAACCAAATAACAGGATTGGCGACATAAAGTAGGTTTGTGCAAAACAAAGAAGTAATTTGTAAAGATGTAAAAAATAATTCACCTATTTTTCCATTTTAAAAAAAGCATTATGTCCGTTGAACGAATTGCTGTGTTTTGTGGCTCTAAATCAGGCAGTTCTGCCGTTTTTGTTGCCCATGCACATGAATTGGGTGCTTTACTGGCCCTTCGGGGAAAAACAATGGTTTATGGAGGGGGAAGCGTGGGTATGATGGGTGCAGTGGCAGATGCAGTAATGCATGGCGGCGGACAGGTAATTGGTGTAATTACCGAACTACTGTTAACCTGGGAGCAGCAACATATCGGGATTACAGATTTACGCGTAGTGCCTGATATGCATATTCGTAAAAAAATGATGTATGAATTAAGCGATGCCGCCATTATTTTACCCGGCGGCAATGGAACCCTGGATGAATTGTTCGAAATGTTAACCTGGAATACCTTGCAAATTCATGATAAGAAAATCGTACTACTAAATTCCGGTGGCTATTATCAGCACCTGATTGCCCACATGCACCAAATGCAATCGGAAGGGTTTTTGTATGAAAACTGGACGGACAGGCTAATTATTGTAAATACACCAACTGAAGCGATTAGCGTGTTGGATGGAGATATACCCCAAAACCAGCCCTGAATACAGGGAAGGGATCATTGAATTGATCGCGGTAGGGCGAATTTGGATTTTGTAATGCATCTATCATAAAGCTTGCATACGATATCCGACTTCCAGGAATGCGGGATCCATATCCTATTCCAATTAAAATACTTTCAGCAGAATAATTATACTTCACCGTTTGCTGAGTATTCACATTTTTTTGCGAAGAATGAATCCAATTAAATTCAGGCTGAATTTGCAGGAACAAAAAATTTACTGGCCAGATACGGGTAAATACGCCAACTCCATAATTGATATTTTGAAATCGAATTGAGCTAAAATCCGAGGCATTCTGTGAAAAATAATTGCAATTAACTACCATTCCTACATCCATTATTCGGTTCAAACTAAAACCCAGTTCGGGATTTAATCCAATATTGAAGGAACGATCGGCTATACCAAGATTGAGTCCGGATCCAAAAAATAGGTTAGCGCGAGAAAATCCCTTGCGCATGTCTTCCCCCTGTGATTGGCCAAATGAATGCAATCCAGCCACACAACTCAATAAGAGAAAGATGATTTTTTTCATATATAGGGATAAAACAAACCTACAATTTATCCGTCTCTGTTGCTTTATTAGATACTTAAATTTATGTTAGGGTTTAAGTTTTTTGAGTACTATAATATTATTATGTATAATATAAATATAATCAAGTTATTAAAAGTTATTTAATTATATAATATATTTTGATATTTTTTCTACTTTCTAACTGGTTCAATCTATTACCTTTGATATTAACTAACGATTGTGAGTATGAGTTTATTAACTGATTGGCTTCAGGTAGCCCAAAAGGGCCGAGTATCTTTTCAGCATACTGGCGTTCAGTACCAAAGTACCCGTGAACAATTAGTAGAAGCCACCCTTCTTCGCGAAGAGGGTAGCCTGAGTGATACCGGTGCCCTTTGTATTAATACCGGAAAATTCACCGGACGATCGCCAAAAGACAAATTCATTGTGGAGGATGCGATTACACGCGACACAGTTAATTGGAATCAATTTAATCAGCCAATTTCCCAAGAAGTATTCGATGGCTTGCGTGATAAGATGCTGCTTTATTTGTTCCAACAACCTGCTCTATGGGTGCGAGATGTTCGTGCGGGAGATCATCCGGAGTTTCACCTTTCTATTCGGGTAGTGAATGAAAATCCTTGGAGTAATCTTTTTGTGGCCAATATGTTTCTTCCTCCCGATTACTCGCTTGCAGTAGCCCAACCTGATTGGTTGATTATACACCTCCCTTCATTCCTGGCCGACCCAGCAACCGATGGTGTGCCGCATGCTCAGTTTAGCTTACTATCGTTTACCAGCAGAATTATTTTGATTGGGGGAACAGGGTATACCGGAGAAATGAAAAAAGGCATTTTTACTGTCCTTAACTTTTTATTGCCGCACCAGCACCAGGTATTGAGTATGCATTGTAGTGCAAATAAGGGAACTACTGGGGATGTGGCCATTTTTTTTGGATTAAGCGGTACAGGAAAAACTACACTCAGTGCCGATCCAAACAGACAATTAATTGGTGATGATGAGCATGGCTGGACGGATGAGGGGGTTTTTAATTTCGAGGGGGGCTGTTATGCCAAAGTAATCAATTTAAATCCTACACAGGAACCGGAAATTTATGGTGCGATTCGAAATGGGGCCTTATTAGAGAATACTCGTTTTTTTCCGGGTACCCAGCAAGTAGATTATGCCAACAAATCGGTAACTGAAAACACTAGGGTTAGTTATCCTTTATCATTTATTCCCCATGCCTGCTCACCCGCCAGAGGCGGGCATCCTGCTATATTATTTTTTCTTACCTGCGATGCGTATGGAGTGCTTCCACCCATCAGTCAGTTAAGTGTTGAGGAAGCGATGTATCAATTTATCAGTGGCTATACAGCAAAAGTAGCAGGAACAGAAACAGGCATTACCGAGCCGGTAGCTACTTTCAGTGCCTGTTTTGGAGCGCCCTTTATGCCACTGCATCCAGGAGTATATGCACAACTACTCGGTAAAAAATTGCACCAACAAGGGGTGGAAGTTTGGTTGATCAATACCGGATGGATTGGCGGTGCTTACGGAACAGGTTCCCGCATAAAGCTTAGCTATACCAGAAATATGATTGAGGCAGTTTTTCAGCGAAAATTTGAAGGGGTAACGAAAGCAACACATCCCAATTTTGGAATGCAAATACCAACCCAGTGTGAGGGTATACCGGATGATATATTATTACCTTGGAAAAGTTGGCAGGATGAAAATGCATATCAAAATCAAAGCAATCGATTGGCAAAAATGTTTGCCGAAAATTTTGAACAATATGCTTCCGGAGTAGATGAAAATATAAGAAATGCTGGCCCGAAACTTATCCCTTAAAATAAACCATAAAGGGTACTGTCTATCTTGCGAATAATCTCTCCCAGGTGTTCCTCATTTTCTGCGAATTTGTTTTTATCGCAATCAATAATCAATACGGGACCTTCGCGGTAACCATCTATCCATTTATTATAAAACTCATTCAGTTTTTTCAGATAGTCGAGCCGAATATTTTCTTCATATTCCCGTCCTCTTTTTTGAATTTGTGAAACCAGGGTAGGCACCGATGCTTTCAGGTAAATCAGCAAATCGGGTGGTTGCACCATGGTTTTAAGGGTTTGAAAAAACTGATAGTAATTATCAAAATCGCGTTTGCTCATCAGTCCCATTTCATGCAGATTAGGCGCAAATATGTTGGCATCTTCAAAAATGGTTCTGTCTTGAATGATGGTTTCCGTTCCATGGTGAATTTCCAGTAACTGATTCAATCGGCTATTGAGAAAATAAATTTGCAAATTGAAGCTCCAACGAGGCATATCATCATAAAAATCCATTAGATAGGGATTCTGGTCTACATCTTCAAATTGCGGAATCCAGCGGTAGTGTTTACTGAGTAATTCGGTAAGGGTAGTTTTACCAGCTCCGATATTTCCGGCCACTGCCACATGCTTTATTTTTTTCGCTTTTGCCATAAGTTACAAGATACAATTATTTTATCATTTACGGGGTTCAAAAGGCTTTCCCCGATTTTCATTTAAGCATTGTTGGTGCCCACTGCGTTTTTAACAAGCTGAAGGGTATCGCTTGCACTGGCTCGGGCTTTTTCGGCACCCAGTCGGATGATTTTTTTCAGTAGTTCCGGATTGGCTTGTAAATCAGTGGCTTTCTCCCGAATCGGGCGGATAAAGCCAATCATATCTTCTGCTAGCTGCTTTTTTAAATCGCCATATCGTATCACACATTTTCCTTCGCTGCTATTATTATAATCTGCATTGAATTTTGCAACGGTATCCGGCGTACTCACCAGTTTCATCAAGGTGAACAGATTTTCAATGTAATCGGGTTTGCTAGCATTTTCCGTTGCAGGTCCCTGATCCGTTTTTGCTTTCGCAATTTTTTTTCGTATAGTATCATCGTCATCTGCCAGATAAAGGGTAGAAAGTTGGTTTTCACTTTTGCTCATTTTTCCTTCCCCATCGAGCCCCAGAATTTTTACCAGTTCACCTCCATAATTAAATCCGTAGGGAAGCGGAAATACTTCCCCATAACGGTGATTGAAACGTTCGGCAAAGTTTCGGGCCATTTCTAAATTTTGTTCCTGGTCTTTTCCCACCGGCACTTTAACTGCCCGATGAATTAATATATCGGCCGCCTGCAAAACCGGGTAAGTTAGTAAACCAGCATTTACGTTGTCGGGCTGCAGTCGAACCTTTTCTTTAAAGGTTACTGTTTTCTCCAGTTCACCTTTGTAGGCCAGCATATTCAGATAAAGATATAATTCGGCTATTTCGGGCACATCACTTTGCACATACAGGGCAACTTTTTCGGGGTCTAAACCGCAGGCAATGTTTTCTGCAATTACCCGATTTACACTTAGCTTCAGTTCTTTTGTATCCGGATGGGTGGTTAAGCTATGCCAGTTGGCAACGAAAAAATAGCAGGTAAACTCCGACTGCATGCGAACAAAATTTCGCATGGCACCAAAATAATTTCCCAGATGTAAGAACCCAGTTGGCCGGATTCCGCTTAATACTACCTCCTTACTCATAGGGCGCGAAGATAATATGCCTGCATCGTTTTATGGTATAACCAGCCCTGTTTTTTTGGATATCCCGAATATTTTCGGGGTATAATTAACGGTTAGTTTTAGCGGGTAAGTAGCTAAATTTGTAGGGTTGTTCAATTGTTTGTCTATTCCAGGATCTTCCAACATATTATCTACGCCCATCGAGTTCCTAAAAGGGGTGGGACCCGTACGGGCAGAATTACTGAAAAAAGAACTACAACTATTCACTTTCTCCGATTTATTGGAGCATTTTCCCATTCGCCACATCGATAAAACCAGTATTAGCTTAATCAGTGATATTCATCCCGATACCGACTCCATTCAGGTAGCTGGCACTTTACTGTTTACTGAAGTGGTAGGAGCCGGCAGGGGGAAAAGACTGATTGCCCAAATCAGAGATAGTTCCGGCACGATGGAATTAGCTTGGTTTCAGGGGATTAACTGGGTAACCAAACAACTACAGGAAGGAACTACCTATCTGGTATTTGGTAAAACCGGCTTTTTTAATGGCAAGCCCCAGATAGTGCATCCCGAGCTGGAAGTGTATACGCCAGCCAGGGTAGACGGAAAGCCTTTTCTGGAACCGGTTTATCCGAGTACCGAGAAGTTGAAAGCCAGGGGATTGAATGGCCGGCAGCTGGCAAAATTAACTGCCAACTTATTTGCACAAATTCAGCCGGCTGATATTCCTGAAAATATTCCGGAATACATTTTAGCTCCCCAAGAACTGATTGGTCGGTCGCAGGCGTTTAGGCAAATACATTTTCCTGCTTCTCCCGAAGATTATCGGAATGCAATTGAGCGAATGAAATTTGAAGAATTTTTTATCGCACAAATTCGCTTGAACCTGGTTAGGTTGCGAAGACATAAGCATAGCAAAGGTGTATTGTTCGAAAAAGTGGGCGACTTATTTAATCAGTTTTTTCACCAGCATTTGCCATTTACATTAACCGGAGCTCAAAAAAGGGTGCTGCGTGAAATTAGAAATGATACGGGTAAGGGTAAACAAATGAATCGCCTGCTGCAGGGTGATGTGGGGAGTGGAAAAACAATTGTGGCCTTGATGAGTATGCTGCTTGCAGCGGATAATGGCTATCAGAGTTGTTTTATGGCACCCACCGAAATTTTGGTGCAACAACACTATGCAAGTCTTCAGAAATTACTCAAAGATTTACCCATACAGGTAGCCATGTTAACCGGCAGCACCAAAACTGCAGCAAGAAAAGAAATTTTAAAAGGACTGTTAGAACAAACCATTCAGATAGTTGTTGGAACGCATGCAGTGATTGAGGATGTGGTACAATTTAAACAACTCGGTTTAGTAATTGTGGATGAACAGCATCGATTTGGCGTAGCCCAGCGTGCCCGATTATGGGAAAAAGCAGCTATACCTCCGCACGTGCTGGTTATGACGGCCACCCCGATACCCCGAACCCTGGCTATGACGGCCTATGGAGATTTGGATTACAGTATTATGGATGAATTGCCTCCCGGAAGACAACCCATAACAACTGTACATAGAAATGAATCGGCGCGTGGCCAGGTATATGATTTTGTGCGGAGCGAAATTGAAAAAGGCCGGCAGGCATACTTTATTTATCCTTTGATAGAGGAGAGTGAGAAAATGAGTTATGAAGATCTTACCCAGGGGTATGAACAGGTAAAAAGTTTTTTTCCAGAGCCCCGGTTTAGAATCAGCATGGTACATGGCCGGATGCCCTCCGACCTGAAAGAAACCAACATGCAACGTTTTGTGAGCGGCGATACCCAGGTAATGGTGAGTACAACGGTTATTGAAGTAGGGGTAGATGTGCCCAATGCCACCGTAATGGTGATTGAAAGTGCCGAAAAATTTGGCTTATCTCAGTTACACCAACTGCGCGGCAGGGTTGGTAGGGGCAGTGAAAAAAGTTTTTGCATTTTATTAACGAGTTACAAAACCAGCAAAGAAGCTGCGGAACGTATCCAAGTAATGACGAGTACCAATGATGGTTTTGTGGTGGCAGAGAAGGACTTAGCCCTTCGTGGGCCTGGCGAAATTGAGGGTACCCGCCAAAGTGGCGCACTAAATTTTAAGGTGGCCAGCATCATTCACGACCGAGATTGGCTCGAAAAAGCCAAATTGGAGGCCGAAAAACTGGTGGAAGAGGACTTAAGTTTAGATTTGGCAAAGAATTTGATATTAAGAAGTTATCTAAGTATGCAGGAAGGTGGAACGGTTTGGAGCAGGATTTCCTGATTGATATTAGATAATTGCGATGAAATAAGTTGGATATTTATGTTAGTGAAAACAACGGTACGTTTTATTTATATCTTTTTTCTCCTCTTTGTTGGAGTAAATCGGTTATTTGCGCAAGACAACCTTCAATTTATAGAGAATAAAGGGCAATGGCATGAATCGGTAAAATTTAAAGGCGATTTACAGGCAGGTTTGTTTATGCTCACACAGGATGGGTATAAAGTGGTTTTGCATAAAACCCAAGATATATCTCGTATAGCTGAATGGGTACATCGTGGGAAGGAAGAATCGAAAACTACTGATTCGCTAGCCAGTGTGCAAATCCCTGTTTTTGATCAGCCCTCATCAATTGTATTGCATTCGCACCAATATCAGATGCGGTTATTAAATGCAAATCCTAAGGCAATCATTATTCCTGAGAAATTATTGGATAGTAAAACCAATTATATCATTGGTAATGATCCTGCACGCTGGGCAAGTAATTGCCGTACATTTTTGGCAGTTACTTATCAGAATATTTATCCCAATATTGATATCCGCTATTACACATCTGAAGGTTCGTTAAAGTATGATTTTATCGTTCACCCAGGTGGACGTGTAGAGGATATCGCCCTTTATTTTGATGGTTTGGAGTCGTTAAAATTGAAAGATGCGGGATTGGTTTTGCAAACCTCTGTGCAACAGGTTAAGGAATTGCCCCCCTATAGTTATCAGTTGATGGATGGAGTAAAACAAGAAGTGAATTGCCGGTACGAGGTAAAGGGAAATATTGTTCGCTTTAAAACAGAAATGCCGCTTAATAAATCTGCCACATTGGTTATTGATCCCACTGTAATATTTTCCACATTTACCGGAAGTCGAACCGATAACTGGGGATATACTGCCACTTACGATAATCAAGGAAATTTTTATGCAGGTGGAATTGCATTTGCCAGCAATACCGGCGCAACATTCCCTACAAGCAACGGTGCTTTTCAGCAAACTTTTCAAGGGGGCGTAACATCAACAGGTGAGGGAGGCGGGGGATTTGATATAGCTATCATTAAATTTGATCCGTCCGGAACCAAAAGGGAATATGCAACTTATTTAGGAGGTTCAAATGGAAATGAGCAGCCGCATAGTATGGTGGTTGATAAAGATGGTAATTTAGTGATAGCCGGTCGTACTACCTCCACCGATTATCCTACTGCAGGCGCATTAAAGTCGTACGGATCTTTGTTGGGTAATAGCTGGCATATTGTGGTAACCAAATTAAATGCAACTGGAACCGCTTTAATTGGGTCGGTTAGAATTGGTGGAAAGGGGCAGGATGGAGTGAATATTGTTCATAAATATAGTTTTAAGGGTACTTCTTCTATTAACCGAAATTATGGGGACGATGCCAGGAGTGAAGTTATTCTGGATAATGCCGGCAATGTGTATTTTGCATCCTGCACCCAATCGAGTGATTTTCCTACTACACCGGTATCTCAACAAACCACTTTGGGCGGAACCAATGCGGCAGGCAGAGCGCAGGATGCAGTGATGCTAAAACTATCTCCCGACTTGTCGTCTGTAATTTTCAGTGTACTTTTTGGGGGCAATAATGACGATGCCGCGTATGTGCTGGCATTGAATCCGCTCAATAATAATATTATGGTAGCCGGCTCCACTGCCAGTACTGATTTTCCTGGTAGTAAAACCGGCGTAAAATATCCTGCATTTCAAGGTGGATTAGGAGATGGATTTATAGCTGAATTTTCCAATGCGGGAAATCTACTGAAGAGTACTTATTGGGGTACAGCTGGGGTAGATGGTATTTATGGTATCCAATACGACAAGTTTGGCTTTCCCTATATTGCCGGAACTACTACCGGAAACTGGCCTGTTGTAAATGCTATTTTTAATCAGCCCGGAGGAAAACAGTTTATTGTAAAAATTAAGCAGGATTTAAGTGATCCTGTATACTCAACCATTTTTGGAACCAATTCTAGTGTTCCAAATTTATCGCCTACGGCTTTTCTGGTAGACAGATGCGAAAATGTTTATTATTCTGGTTGGGGCGGTTCAGCCAACACAGTTCCTGGCTTTCCTAGTGCCGGAACAAATGGCTTATCGGTAACGCCGGATGGCTTTCAAAAAACGACGGATAATAACGATTTGTACTTTTTTGTAATGGAAAAGGATGCCACTTCCCAATTATATGGTTCATTTTTTGGTCAAAGCGGAGGCTTTGGCGAACATGTGGATGGAGGTACCAGTAGATTCGACGGGAACGGTGTAATTTATCAATCACTATGTGCCAACTGCGGGGGGGCTTCCAGTGCCCGATTCCCCACTTCTCCCGGAGTATGGGCACCTAATAATGGCACAACAAGTGGCTGTAATTTGGCAGCCGTAAAAATTGCATTTAATCTCGCTGGTATAGCTGCCGCTATCAGAACCACCATTGATGGGGTGGTTCGCGATACCAGTGGGTGTGTTCCTATGGCAGTTGATTTTACAGATACGCTTGCTATGGGCAAACAATATATTTGGGATTTTAATGATGGTTCAGCGCCTGTTATTACCAATGGTCCAACAGCGTCTCATACATTCAATTCAGCCGGAATTTACAGAGTTAAATTAGTTGCCGTAGATTCTACCTCTTGCAATATTTCCGATTCGGCCTTTATCAATTTGCGGGTAAGAAACGACAAGGCAGATGTATCATTTGTGGAAGCTAAGTTGCCCCCATGCGCATCCCTTGCTTTTCAGTTTACCAATACCAGTTCTGCTTCAAAACCATTCGTGAGTAATAGTTTTCGATGGGATCTGGGCGATGGAACCGTATTTACCAGTGGAAAAAATTCTTTTAGTCATACCTATACTGCAGCGGGAACTTATCAGGTTAAAATGGTATTAATTGATACCAATTATTGTAACGAGCCCGACAGCATTGTAAAGCAAATACGCATCGCTGCCAATGTAAAAGCGCAGTTTAATACCCCCGCACAGGGATGTGTGCCTTATGATGCATTTTTCGAAAACACTTCCTTAGGAGGGCAAACTTTTGTCTGGAATTTTGGAGATGGGAGTCCACTCAGTAACGAGGTTAGTCCAACCCATCTCTATGCTGCTACCGGTAATTATGTTGTTACCTTAATAGCGGTAGATGCGGCCACCTGTAATATTTCAGATACCAATACATTTACAATACGGGTAGAACCGGTGCCACAGTCGGGTATTGATATAAATCCCAACCCCACACCTACCAATGAGCCGGTAAACTTCGTAAATTTGAGTGCTAATGCGAGTAGGTATAAATGGTTGTTTGGGGATGGTAGAAGTTTAGAGACAATCCGCAAGGATACTGTTGTGAAACATTTATATAATGCTTCTGAAACCTACAATGCCTGTTTGGTTGCATTTAATCCTGCGGGATGTTCTGATACCGCCTGCATCAATGTTGCGGTAACGGTAGTGCCGGGGATAGAAGTGCCCAATGCTTTCTCTCCCAATGGAGACGGGCGAAACGACCGGATTTTTGTGAAAGGGTTTGGATTGGTAAAAGTTAATTGGAAAATCTATAACCGTTGGGGTGAATTGGTTTTCTTTACCAATGATTATTTAGGGGGATGGGATGGAACTTCGAATGGAAAATTACAACCACAGGATGTTTACCATTATGTGGTAGAAGTTGAGTTTTCGGATGGCAGGAAAGGATCTAAAAAAGGGGATATTACCTTATTACGCTAATGAAAAAAATAAAAATAATTCTGTTGCCCGTATTATTTGCAATGCTTTCTATAGAAGCATGGGGGCAGGATTTGCATTTTTCTCAATATTATAATGCACCCATGTTGGTAAACCCTGCTAATACGGGGTTTAATCCTGATTTTGATTTCCGGGTAGGGGTTAATTATCGGAATCAGTGGGCGAGTTTGGGCTCTCCATATAAAACGATGTCGGCATGGGGGGATGTAAAATTATTGGGTAATCGCATTGAAAATGGATGGGTTGGATTGGGGGGTATGTTATGGAAAGATCAGGCCGGATCGGGAAGTTTAACCGGTACCACCGGAATGCTTTCGCTGGCATATCATCAAATGTTGGGATACAATAGTTTACTGAGTGGCGGATTTTCTGTGGGCTATACCCAAAAAAGGATTGATATAACCAAACTCACATTTGATGATCAATGGAATGGTGTTTTCTTTGATGCCAATATCCCTTCTTTCGAACCCTTTGCTACCAATCAGGTTTCGTATGTTGACCTGCAGGCAGGAATCAATTATGCCTATTTTGCTTCTGAAAATTTTTATTTTAATGCGGGTGTTAGTGTAATGCATATCAATACACCCCGTGAAACTTTTTTTGATGCGAGTGTATCGAATAATGAAATCAGCCGCCGTTATAATGTATTCCTGAACGCGAGTTTGAAGGTGCTGGATACTTGGATTCTAAATCCCAATATATATGCGAGTATGGTTGGTAATTCTCGGGAAATTTTGGCCGGCATCAATGCCAACAGAGATTTGGGCGATAATGGAGCCCGTCAGTTGATAATGGGAGTTTATTATCGAAATAATGATGCCATCATTCCGCTGTTTGGGTATCAGATTAACGATTTGAAAATGACGTTTAACTACGATGCCACCATTTCAACTTTAAGCAAAAGCAATCTTACAAGGGGTGCGTATGAAATTTCTATTGTAAAATCGGGCATATTCCCTTCTAGTCAGGGACGGCAAACCCGCTGCCCCTCCGTTTCATTCTAGTAGCCGGGTGAAAAGATAAATATGGGTTAACCCACCATTATTTTTATCTTGCAGCACAAACGGTCTTTATGAAATACAATCCGATTAATCCGGCCTTATTCATTACCAACCGAAAGCGTTTTGTAAAGGAAATGCTGCCCAACAGCATCGCTGTTTTTGTAAGTAATGATGAGTGGCCCTATAACGGAGACGCCCTGCATCCCTTTAAGCAAAACAGCAATATTATCTGGCTAAGTGGTATTCCGCAGGAGCAAACGATGGTAATTCTATTTCCAGATTGTCCGGACCCCAAGTACCGCGAGGTACTGGTAGTAACCCGCCCCAACGAGCTAAAAGAAAAATGGGATGGTAAGCGATTACGGGCAAAAGAGGCAACTGCAATTTCCGGAATGGAAACAATAGTTTGGTTAGATACCTTGGAGCCTTTGTTGCAAACCTGGATTCATCTTGCAGATCATATTTACCTAGATTCAAATGAAAATGACCGGAAAGCTACTGACATTCGCAGTCATGAATATCGTTTTCTGGATAAGATAAAGTCAGCCTATCCCTTGCATCAGTATCATCGGTCGGCCAAAATTTTAAAAAAGCTGCGAGCCATCAAAACACCCTATGAGATTGAGTTGGTGCAACAGGCGATAGATATTACCGGAAAAACTTTCGAGCGATTGTTAAAGTTTATTCGGGCCGGTGTGCATGAATATGAAATTGAGGCAGAAATTTGGCATTCTTTTTTACAAAATCGGGCTAGTGGCCCTGCCTATCATAGCATAATTGCTTCCGGTGATAATGCCAGAACGCTTCATTATATCAGCAATAATGCCGTTTGTAAATCGGGTGATTTGGTGTTGATGGATTTTGGTGCCGAATATGCGCATTACTGTGCTGATCTTACTAGAACGGTTCCAGTTAACGGAAAATTTACGCCTCGGCAGAAGCAGGTATATAATGCCTGTTTACACCTGCATAATTATGCAAAGTCATTATTAAAGCCGGGAATAACCATCCTTGAATATACCGACAAAGTGGGCAAAGAAGCTACGCGGGAATTTATTAAAATCGGATTGTTGAGTAAGGCAGCTGTAAAGCAGGAAGATCCAGAACAACCCTTGTATCGGAAATATTTATACCATGGCATTTCTCATCATTTAGGATTGGATGTGCATGATTTGGGTACCCGAACTTCCCCTATTCAGGCGGGTATGTTATTCACCGTTGAACCCGGAATATACATTGAAGAAGAGCAAATGGGTGTGCGCATAGAGAATAACTTTTGGATAGCTAAAAATGGAGCGGTTGATTTGATGAAAAAGATACCGATTACCGTGGATGAAATTGAAAGATATATGAAGCATTCGAAATAGTTTTAAAACAATCGCCTGTTTAAAATAATTACATGAAACAAATACCCAATATTTTTACCCTCCTCAACTTGCTGTTGGGTTGCATGGCTTTGGTTTGTATGTTGCAGCCAGGTATAACCATACAGGCAGATGAGTATGCTCAAAATGTTGTGATTTTACCAGAGAGAATGGTATGGGCTTCCTGCCTGATTGCAGCGGCTGCTGTAGTAGATTTTTTAGATGGTATGGTGGCTAGATGGATGAATGCTACCTCCGAAATAGGTGCCCAATTAGATTCTCTTTCGGATGTGGTAAGTTTTGGGGTGGCTCCCGGAATGATTGCCTTTCAGTTTTTGAGGTATTCGTTTGCCCAAGAACCTAATGGGTTGGATATTTCAGAAATCTGGTTGCTACCCGCTTTTTTAATCCCGATGGCGGGTGCTTACCGCCTGGCCCGTTTTAATGCTTCGGGTGGAAATAGCCATGAATTTACCGGTGTACCTATTCCGGCAATTGGTTTATGGCTGGCTTCCTTTCCTCTGGTAAATAAGTTCACCTCTGTTGTTTGGCAATTTAATTTAATCAGTAATCAGTGGTTTTGGTATGGGGTGATTTTGGTTGCTTCCTTCCTGATGGTGAGCCGTTTACCCATGCTGGCTTTTAAATTTTCGGGTGATCGGGCTTCCAGGATAAAAATCCGATACCTAATTGCATTGGTTGGTATATCTGCCATTGCTTGCTGGATACTGGGATGGTTAGGCGTATCGGTTGGGTTCATTACCTATCTAGCCTTATCTTTGTTATATAAAAAAAATACACATGACCTATCAGGTACAAATTAAAGTAATGCCCTTGAAAGATTTGTTAGACCCTCAGGGTAAGGCCGTAATGTCGGGGCTTCATCAATTGGGAATTTCCGGGGTGCAGGATGTACGGGTAGGTAAACATATTATTCTTTCAATAGAAGCACCTGATGCGGCGGCTGCTGAATCCATAGCCCAACAAGCTGCGCAACAGTTGCTGGCAAATCCGGTGATGGAATTTTTTGAAGTTACCGTTTCTGCCTGAGTATTTCTAGTACCTTAAAATAATCCGATTGCTATACCTGGTTCCCACGCCGCTTGGTAATTTAAAAGATATTACCCTCAGGGCTCTGGAAGTGCTGAAGGAGGTTGATTTGATACTATGTGAAGATACCCGTACTTCTCAAAAACTGTTGCAACATTACCAGATTAATAAGCCACTTACTCCCTATCATCAGCATAATGAACATCGCGTTGCCGATCATTTGGTTGCGCAATTACAGGCGGGTAAAAAAATGGCCCTGATAACGGATGCAGGAACACCCGGAATTTCGGATCCCGGATTTTTATTGGTAAGAGCTTGTATTCAACAGGGTGTAACCGTTAATTGTTTACCCGGGGCTTCCGCCTTTGTACCTGCCCTCATTAACAGTGGCTTTTCTGCCCAACGATTTTGTTTTGAAGGATTTTTGCCTTTAAAAAAGGGGCGACAAACTTTACTGAAATTATTGGCTACCGAAACCCGAACGATTATTTTTTATGAAAGTCCGGTTCGACTAGTAAAAACACTTACTGATTTGTCAACATATATGGGAGAAACACGTAGGGCAAGCGTGAGCAGAGAAATCACTAAAATGTTTGAGGAAACCCGCAGAGGCACTTTGCAGGAACTGATTGCTTATTTTACGCAAAAGCCACCCAAGGGTGAAATTGTACTTGTGCTGGAAGGAAGGGATGAGAAAAGCTCAAAGTCTACAGAAAACTGAAAGCGGTTTTGCTATCCTTCTCAGGAATGAGTAAATTACCTGCTCTAAATAATCTTTCAATCAATTAAAGTACTCAAATGAATACAAAATTTGGCGCTGTTCTTTTATTTTGTTTAGTAATGGGTTCCTCCGCAATCGCACAGGCCGATCGGTGGCAACAACGCATTCGGTATACGATGAATGTAGATATGGATGTAACTACGAATCGATTAAAGGGAACTTCAAAAATTGAATATTCCAATCAATCTCCCGATACCCTCACCCGAATATTTTTTCATACTTACTGGAATGCCTTTCAACCCGGCAGCAGTATGGATGTGCGCAGTCAGGAACTGGGAAAAACAAAATTGTTCGAGCCTTCCCGAAATTCAGATGGACTCGATTGGGATGATCGCGTGAAAGACCGCATAAGTAAGCTAAAACCTGAGGAAATAGGATTTCAGCAAGTGAAAAAAGTGGTAATCAATGGGGTGGCGCAGCAATTGAAGGATCATGAAACTATTTTGGAGGTTGTTTTAACCAAGCCCATTCTTCCACGTTCTAAAGTGATGATTGATTTGCAATTTGAGGCCCAGGTCCCTTTTCAAATCAGAAGGAGCGGTCGAGATAATAAGGAAGGCATCCGATACAGTATGAGCCAGTGGTATCCCAAAATGGTTGAATATGATTATCAGGGCTGGAATGCTAATCCCTACATAGCCCGTGAATTTTATGGTGTTTGGGGCGATTATGAGGTGAACATTACTATTGATAAAACATATCTAGTGGCAGCGGGAGGTGATTTGTTGAATCCGGCTGAAACAGGCTTTGGTTATCCAACCAATGGAGAAGCAGCAAAAACACCAACCGGAGATAAAATAACCTGGAAGTGGCAGGCAAATAATGTGCATGATTTTATGTGGGCGGCTGATCCTACTTATACCCTGATTACCCGTAATTTGGTAAATGGACCCCTCGTTCGGGTAGTTTATAAAAAGGTAGATTCTTTAGAAGCTAATTGGCAGCGTTTAGCCGATAGCATGGTATCTGCATATCCCATTATGGCGAAAACATTTGGCGCATATCCCTACAAAACCTACACATTTATTCAGGGGGGAGATGGAGGTATGGAATATCCGATGGCTACTTTACTAAAATCGGCCAGCATCGGAACGGCCATTCATGAGTGGATGCATAGTTGGTTTCAAATGATGATGGGTACCAATGAATCGCTGTATCCCTGGA
The DNA here is from genome assembly GCA_044337245.1 of Sediminibacterium sp. Lineage (GTDB taxonomy): Bacteria > Bacteroidota > Bacteroidia > Chitinophagales > Chitinophagaceae > Sediminibacterium. Next base: position 41,840 of record JBIINW010000003.1, read on the forward strand.
TGGATGAAGGCTTTACGGATTATGGTACCAACCGGGTAATGAGTGAGATGAGAAGAGCTACCGGATTTTACTTTACCAATTCTTACCGGAGCTATTTTAATCTGGCAAAAAGCGGATTAGAAGAACCTGCTTCTACCCATTCCGATCACTATAATACCAATTATGCCTATTCCTCCGCATCCTATGGAAAAGGTGCCGTATTTTTGGCACAGTTGGGATATATCGTTTCGGATAGTTTGCTTAATAAAATTTTACTGGAGTATTATAATACCTGGCGATTCAAACATCCCAATCCCAACGATTTTATCAGGGTAGCAGAAAAAGTAAGTGGCATGGAACTGGATTGGTATAAAGAGTATTTTATCAACTCTACAAAAACCATTGACTATTCGGTGGGAGATGTGAATATGAAAGATGACAAGGCTCAAGTAACCATAAAGCGGGTTGGAAAGATGCCGATGCCGGTAGATGTACTGATTACTTTTAAAGATGGCACCAAAGAAATGCATTCCATTCCCCTCAATCTGATGTATGGAAATAAACCCGCAGAAGGAAATTTACCCTGGAAGCAAGAACGTGAATGGAGATGGACGCATCCCGAATATACTTTCGAAACCACGCACTCAGTAAAAGAAATTAAGTCTATCGAAATCGACCCAAGTAATCGGCTGGCTGATATCAATCGGTCGAATAATCGGTTGATTATACCGGACTAACGTTTGAAACTAAAGATAATATTGCAGGGGAAAACCAGAACGTTTTCCCCTGTTTTATTTTGGAACATGCAGAACGAATTTCTCTTCGAAATAAGGTTCGGCAAATATTTTAAAAATAGGCATCATACGGGGTCGAACTCCGCTTTCAAAAATCTCCTGCGCTAAATCACCTCCCTTCAGGCAGATGAGTCCATGTGCCATTGGATTTTCGGGATCCGTGGGTTGTCGCTTTTTTATCAGGGGGCTACTCCATTTCCACAAATCTTTTAGCGGGGCTACTGCTCTGGATACTGCAAAATGGAAACTCGTTTTTTTCAGGTCCTCAACTCTGGAATGAGCCGTGGTAATATTATGTATGCCTGCACCCTCACATACGGCTTCAACCACTTTTAACTTTTTTCCAATACTATCCACCAGTAAAAATTTTACTTCCGGAAAAAAGATAGCTAGGGGCACACCGGGGAAACCTCCGCCACAGCCAATATCTATAATTCGGGTTCCGGGCTGAAAATCTGCAATGGCGGCAATACTTAGGGAGTGCAGCACATGATGTAAATAGATGGAATCAATATCTTTCCGGGAGATTACATTGATTTGTGCATTCCACTCTTTATACAATGCTTCCAATTTCCGAAACTGTTCCAGCTGATGCGCATTAAAATCACCAAAATAGCGTTCAATTAGTTCCAG
>JBIINW010000223.1:0-4263 GCA_044337245.1 Sediminibacterium sp.
ATGGCAATAGCCATGATAAGACCGCCAAAAACACCCACCATCATCAGGGTTTGTGTGGTAGCAGGCTTACCTTCTTGAAATAAATGCCAGTTGAAGGCAGCAGAAGCAATCAATAACACCAGCATAAAGCCAAATTTGTTAATTGTGCCACGAACCGTCATGATACCCTGACGGGCAGCATCCAGTTCAAGCCCTTTGTTGAACATTTTTTCGGTAAGCGTAGGATTTCCAGATTCAAATAAAGCCATAATTCAAGTTTTTTGATGATACAAATATACAAATAAAATGGACGGCTTCAAGGGGATTCCCCTCGGAAAATTGTTAAAACGTATGGGCGGTGATGGCAGGGGATTTAGACACTCCCGGATATTGATCAATGGTTTGAAAAACGATGTTGGGCTGCTGTTTTAACAGAAAAACATATCGCTGCAGCGATGCGGAATCGGCTGGCCGGGAAAACATCCGGTCGTGGGATAATAAAACCAGATGACGGGGAATACGAGTTTTCCCCTCTCGCAGAAGTTGCATCGTTCGCGCAGCCAATGAATCGGGTACTTGAACCGGCCGGGAGTTGGTGTGCCGAAAATTCCATTCCTGATCCCAGCCAATCACATCATACCCAATACTATCCATTTTATGCAATACAGACGCTACCAGGTGGTGCGACTTTTCTTTGTGCTCAATACCCCAGGCATTATTCCCCGGCAATCGGGCAATTTTGAAATTCGGCCGTACCACTTGCTCTGCCAGCTCAAAATCGGCCAGTGCCGCATCGGGATGCTGATAAAAATAGCGATAATGATTTTTTGCGTGAGAATAGCTGTGGTTGGCGAGTACAAACTGGGGATAGGCTTGCCGGATGGTATCCACCAACAACTTTCCGAACCTCCATTTATCAGAGTGTAAGCCTACCATAAAAAAGCTGGCTTTAACCTGCTCATCTTTGCAAATCTGAATACAATTAGCAGTTCCCGGCTGAGGACCATCATCAAAAGTGAGGTATACGTACCAGTGGGTGGTATCCAAAGCCGGTGTGACATCCTGTGGCAAGGTGGGCTCCTCCTTTCCGGAATTATCAGGCTGGGGATAGGTGGTATTTTCTGATGGTGGAGGGGCTGATGTACAACTTCCCAGCAACCATAAAATCGAGTAAAAAACCAGGTTTACTTTTTTTCCAAAAACCCCAAAAGTGCACTTCATAACAAGACAAAGTTATTCTCTGCTATCATCGGAAAAAGTCGTTTTGTACATATTAACAAAATACTTTAATAGTAGGCTTAAAAAACCTCCCGTCAAAAGAAAGGAAATGTTATCTTTATGCACTTATTTTTTAACATATCAGCATGAAAGAAACGCTTTTACAAGACGTAGTAATTAAGTTTGCAGGCGATAGTGGTGATGGAATGCAGTTAACCGGCCAGCAGTTTACCAACAATACAGCTATGTTGGGTATAGATCTGGCTACCTTCCCCGATTTCCCAGCCGAAATCCGCGCCCCTATTGGAACCCTGCCGGGTGTGAGTGGATTTCAGTTACACTTTTCTTCCAATAAAGTTTTTACTCCGGGCGATATCGCCGATGTGCTGGTTGCGATGAACGCCGCCGCACTTAAAGTAAATTTGAAAGCCATCAAGCCAGGTGGCAAAATCATCGTTAATCTAGAAGGATTTGATGCCAAAAATCTTCGCCTGGCAAACTATCCGGATGGCGTTAACCCGCTGGAAGATGGTAGTCTTGATAGCTACGAAGTACTTAAAATAGACGTTACCAAGCTTACCCGCGAAGCACTGAAAGATTTTCCAGAGTTGGGTAATAAAGAAAGAGACCGTGCCAAAAATATGTTTGTGCTTGGGTATATCTACTGGATGTATAACCGGAGCCTCGAAAACACCATCAGCTTTCTGCAAGAAAAATTCGGCAAAAAGCCGGTGATTTTCAATAGTAACGTGAAAGTGTTGCAGGCAGGTTATAATTATGGTGAAACCACCGAAGCCTTTGCCTCCCGCTATGTAGTAGAAAAAGCCAAAATGAAGCCCGGCACCTACCGGAGCATCATGGGAAACCAGGCCCTGTCGATGGGTTTAATTGCCGCAAGCGATAAAAGTGGGCTGCCCCTGTTTTTGGGCGCCTATCCTATCACACCGGCTTCAGACATTTTACACGAGTTGAGTAAGTATAAAAGCTTTGGAGTAAAAACTTTCCAGGGAGAAGACGAGATTGCCGCCATCACCGCTGCCATTGGAGCCAGCTATGGAGGTGCCTTGGGGGTTACATCTACCTCCGGCCCCGGCATGGCCTTAAAAACCGAAGCAATGGGATTGGCCGTAATGCTAGAAATTCCCCTGTTAATTATTAATATCCAAAGAGGGGGCCCTTCTACTGGCTTACCAACCAAAACTGAACAAAGCGATTTAATGCAGGCGTATTATGGTCGCAATGGAGAGTGCCCCATGCCGGTAATTGCCACTGCTACCCCTAGCGACTGCTTTGATGTAGCTTATGAAGCAATCCGATTGTCGGTTCAACATATGACGCCCGTTGTGTTATTGAGTGATGGCTATATTGCCAATGGTGCCGAACCCTGGAGATTCCCCCAATCTGCTGATCTGCCCGAAATAAAAGTTAGTTTTAAAAAGGGATTGGATGCCGATGAGCCTAAATTTCAGCCTTATCGCAGAGACGAAAAACTCGCCCGTCCTTGGGCTATACCCGGAACCCCCGGGTTGGAACACCGAATTGGCGGTATTGAAAAACAAGATATCACCGGTAATATCAGTTACGACCCCGAAAATCACCAGCATATGGTAAATGTTCGGCAAAGTAAAGTAGATAAGATTGCAGACTATATCCCCCTGCAAAAGCTGGAATGCGGACCTGAAAAGGGAAAAGTACTGGTGTTGGGTTGGGGCTCTACTTTTGGAGCCATCAAAAGTGCTGTATTGCAACTACTCGAAGAGGGTCATTCCGTTAGTCATGCGCATATCCGTTACCTCCGTCCCTTCCCAAAAAATCTGGGAGAGATGATTAAAAACTTCGATCAGGTGCTGATTCCGGAGATCAATAATGGACAACTTGTGAAAATCATTCGCGACCAATATATGGTAGATGCGAAGCCCTATAATAAAGTAATGGGCGTTCCTATTACCAAAGGCGAACTGGTAGATGTTATCCGGAAGATGCTCTAACATAGTTCCTGAAGATTATAAAACCCATTCGGGGAACTTAGGTAAGTTCCCCGATTTTTTTTCAGACTACCCATAGATGGCAATCTGAAAAGTTAGCTTTGCCCTACAAAATCATTAACCCAAGCTTATGAAGATTTATATTTCTGCCGACTGGCATCTGGGTAAAAAACTACATCAGCAGGATTTACAGGAAGACATGGCCTTGTTTTTCCAGTGGTTATTGGAAGAGCTGGAAAAAGAATCCGCTGATTATCTACTTGTAGCCGGCGATATTTTCGATCAGGTAAATCCACCGAACGACGCCGTTCAGCAGTATTATAATTTGCTGGTAGCGCTGCAAAAGATTAATTGTAGGGCAGTAATTATTGCGGGCAATCACGACTCCCCCTCATTTGTAGATGTACCGAAGCAATTATTAGAATCGATGCATATTCAGGTGATTGGCAGTTTTCCGGGCTTACACAATGTTCGGGAACTATTTATTCCACTGGTTAACCGAGAGGGACAAACAGCAGCCGTGCTAGCAGCCATTCCTTTTTTGCACGACCGATTTGTGCGAACGGTTGGAGAAGGCGAGGGTGCTCGTGAAATAGAGGCAAAAATAAAAGAGGGCATTGCTAAAGTATTTACCACTATCGGAGCAGAAATGAAAACTGCCTTCCCCCATTTACCCAAATTGGGAATGGCTCATTTACATGCCCAGGGCACCGAGCCCAATGAAGCGGAGAGAGAAATCCAAATCGGCAATCTGAATGGTATTGAGGCAGATAGTTTATTGCAGTTCGATTACCTCGCATTGGGGCATATCCATACCGGACAAACCGTGGTATCTGAGCGGATTCAATATGCCGGCAGCCCAGTATCCCTCGGGTTTTCAGAAAATCAGTACCCACATAAGGTAATCCGATTAACAATAGAAAACAGCCAAATTACACAGGAATTTTTACCAGTACCCAAATCAAGGTCACTCTATCAGGTAAAAGGAACGCTGGCTAAAGTAACAGAAAAGATTCAAGCACTCAATTGCAAATATTCACTCACTGCCCTACTTGATATTGCAATTGAAGAGCCGGTTTTT
>JBIINW010000224.1:0-4228 GCA_044337245.1 Sediminibacterium sp.
AATGACAATCGGATTATTCGGTTTGCAGTTAAAGAAAATAAACTGGTGTATGCTGATAGTATTGTAATTGGTAAGTCATGGCCCGAAAGAATATCTATTGCCGGTATAGACATCGACCATCGAACAAATATTTTATATGCTGTTACCAAAGAAAACAACTCACTTTACCTGATAGATTTATCCTCTAAGCAAATATTGAAAAAAGTATCCTTACCTGCAGAAGCATACACAGTTGTGGTATCTCTCCTAAAAAAGGAAGTATACATCAGTTCCTGGGGAAGCGCAGCGATTATTGTGTTCAACACAGCATCGCAAAGTGTAACCCATCAGATAGCGGTAGGCAGTAATCCTAACGACATTACCTTGTCGCCCAATGGAAATATTTTATATGTGGCAAATGCTAATGACAACAGTGTATCGGTAATAGATTTGAAAAAATATTCCGTAATTGAAACGTTGAATACGGCATTATATCCGGATGCTCCCGGAGGTTCAACAACTAATAGCGTAGCCCTGAGTTCTGATGCCAAAACCTTGTTTATCGCGAATGCTGATAACAATTGTATAGCGGTATATGATGTTAGTGTTCCGGGCAGCAGTATTTCAAAAGGCTTTATCCCTACCGGATGGTATCCTACCTGTGTTCGGGTAGTGGGTAAAGAATTATTTGTAGCTAACGGAAAAGGTTTTACCTCGCAGGCGAATCCTTACGGTCCTAATCCGGTTGATAAAAAGATTCAACTATCTTTTCAAAAAGGTGATACCACCCAACCCAAGGAAGTGCAATACATTGGAGGCTTATTTAAAGGAACGCTGAGTATCATTCCAATTCCTCAAACCAATCAATTAAAAATATTTACCCAGGCGGTTTACCGGAATACCCCTTACAATAAAACCAAGGAAACCCTGGCTTCTGGAGAACCGGGCAATCCAATACCCATGAAACTGGGCGACCCCTCCCCCATTCAATATGTATTTTATATCGTAAAAGAAAACCGAACCTATGATCAGGTATTGGGAGATATGCCCGAAGGAAATGGCGATACCAGCCTCTGCCTGTTTGGCGAAAAAGTTACTCCCAACCTGCATGCCCTTGCCCGAGAATTTGTGTTGTTGGATAATTTTTATGTGGATGGCGAAGTTAGTGCCGATGGACATAACTGGAGTTTTGGCGCGTATGCAACCGACTACCTAGAAAAAACATGGGTAACCAGTTATGGGGGTAGAGGGGGCGACTATGATGCCGAAGGAAACCGGGCAATTGCAAACAACAAAAAAGGGTTTATCTGGGATTATTGTAAACGGGCAGGTATAAGTTATCGAACCTATGGCGAATTTGCCGATGATTACAAACCCAACATTCCAGCTCTCAAAGAGCATTTTTGTCCCTATTTTACCAGTTGGGATCAAAGCGTTCGGGATACAACCCGAGTAGGACAATGGAAACGAGATTTCGATTCACTATTGGCGATAAATGCTGTACCTAGATTAAGTACACTACGAATTATAAATGATCATACAGAAGGACTGAGTAAGGGTAGACCAACTCCTTTTGCGCATGTGGCTGATAATGATTTAGCCATCGGCATGTTTGTAGAGCACTTGAGTAAAAGTAGTATATGGAATAACTGTGCCATCTTTATTTTAGAGGATGATGCACAGGATGGTCCCGACCATGTGGATGCACATCGAAGTACTGCATATGTTGCTGGTGGATTGGTAAAAAGACACTTTATCGATCATACCATGTACACCACCTCTTCTATGCTGCGCACCATTGAACTGATTCTGGGATTAGAACCCATGAGCCAATATGATGCAGCTGCAGAACCTATGTGGCGCTGTTTTACTTCTACAGCCAACCCAACCCCTTTTGTTCAAAAACCCTTGCAGGTAAATATCAATGAAATAAATTCAGTAGAAAATGTTTGGCAACAAATGAGTGAAAAATTCGATTTTACAAAAGAAGACCGGGTACCCGACCGACTATTCACCGAAGTGATTTGGAAAGCAGTTAAGGGGGCATCCTCTATAGTGCCTGCGCCGAGAAGAGCAGCCTTCTTTACCCCTTTCGAGAAAAAGGATACAGATGATAAATACTAAGAATCAATGTGTTAATTGACGGGAAGAAATTCGGTAAATAAATACCCGCGCCAGTCTTATCATGTCCCACTCTTTGGGATCATCAATATAAAGGGGATTGATGGAATTAAGTTGCCGCAGCAGGGAATTGGATAATTTGTCCCATCCAGATTCATCCGAAACATTACTTACTTTTTGATAGGTAACTTCTAATAAATTAGCGAGTTCTTGCTCGGTATGTGCGTGACGCATTTGTTGTAAAAGCGAATCTTCAGATAGAACGGCAGGGGCGTTCATAACAGTTAATTTGTAGCAAGTTAGCTGTTTATGCTTCAATCCAAAAAATAATTTTTTGCTCAACAAAATCCCCCTTTACGTATTGTGCATTATTTGTTAGTTTAGTTTCCATTTGCAAAAGATATCTGGCTTACATTTAATATATATACTGTAAAATACCATTGCATTATAATTTATTGTAATTTAAATATTGGGTTATGTTACGGATACTGCTTTTCAGCTATTTTCTTCTAATTATTTCCGGTATTGGTGCACAAAAAAGTTCGCCCTACCCCTTTCAGGAAATGAAATTTCGTTTTGTAGGGCCTGATGGAAACCGTGCCATTGCCGTGGCCGGAGAAGCGGGCAACCCGATGGTATCGTATGTGGGGGCTGCATCAGGAGGGATATTTAAAACTACCGATGGCGGCTATCACTGGAAACCCATATTTGATGAAATGGACAATTCGGCGATTGGTGCTTTAGCAGTATCCCTTTCGAATCCCCGTCATGTTTGGGCAGGCACCGGTGAAACCTTTATCATTCGGCCCGCACATCCCAATGGAAATGGCGTATATAAATCAACCGACGGCGGTACTACTTGGCAGAATATGGGATTGAAAGAAACCATGCGCATTAGCAGAGTTATCATTCATCCCACAGACACCAACACCGTATATGTTGCCGCACTGGGCAGTACCCATGCCCCTCAATCAGAAAAAGGGGTATATAAAACAACTGATGGAGGGAAAACCTGGAATAAAATTTTATTCATAGATGCTTTAACCGGTTGCAGTGATTTATCCATCAACCCAAAGCAACCCGATCAACTGGTGGCGGCTATGTGGCAGGTTTCCATGACTACCAGTTTACTAAATAGCGGCGGACCGGGAAGTGGATTTTACAAAACCCAGGATGGTGGTAAAACCTGGCACCCTATGCGCAATGGGTTACCGGGTGGAAAAGATCATCCCACTGGAAAAACTTCCATCGATTATGCAGCTTCCAATCCCAGCACCCTGTATGCATTGGCAGAAGATACCATTCCTGCATTGTACAAATCAACTGATGGAGGTGAAAGCTGGAAAATATTACTGCAAAAAAATTCTCTTGCACAACGCGGACCTTATTATACCCGGGTGCGGGTTTCGTCGCAGGATGAAAATAAATTATACACTATCAGTGTTACCATAATGGAATCGAAAGATGGTGGCAAAACTTTTAATGGAAACGGATCCTTTGAACCCGGAGGCGACAACCACGATATCTGGTTCGATCCTACCAATGCCCAGCGAATAATGGTTGCCCATGATGGCTGTATGAACATGAGTTTGAATGGAGGTAAAACCTGGAAAAATATTAACCTCCCCATCGCACAGATGTATCATGTATCTACCGACAATGCCATTCCCTATCATATCATGGGTAACCGACAGGATGGCTATTCCTATCACACGGAAGCCATCAGTCGCCAAGGCAGTATTCCCATCGGCAGCTGGAAATCTGTGGGCGGCTGTGAGAGTGGCTTTGCCCAGGCCGATCCTTTCAATCACAATATTATCTGGTCGGGATGTTATGATGGTGGATTGGATGTAACCGATTTAACCACCGGCTTATCCCACGATGTGCGCGTTTGGCCCCTTACCGGATATGGATGGGCGCCCGCTGATGTTTCTTATCGTTGGCATTGGAATTTTCCCATGACCCTTTCACGACATCAGCCGGGCGTAGTATATGTGGGTAGTCAGTTTGTGCATAAAACCAGTAATGCCGGTATGTTGTGGACTACCATCAGTGGCGACCTTACCACCAATAGCAAAAGCCGGCAGCAAAATTCGGGGGGTATTGCAAATGATAACCTGATGACGTT
>JBIINW010000225.1:0-4187 GCA_044337245.1 Sediminibacterium sp.
CGATATTGCGCTTCATAATTTCTTTCCCTTTGTAAAGTGTAATCTTTCCGGGTCCACTACCCACATAGCCAAAATCGGCATCTGCCATTTCTCCGGGTCCATTCACTATGCATCCCATAATGGCAATCTTAACGCCCTTTAAATGATGGGTAACTTTTCTTATGCGGGCAGTAGTTTCTTGCAGGTCGAACAAAGTTCTTCCGCAACTGGGGCAACTGATGTATTCGGTTTTAGAAATTCGTGTGCGAGAAGCCTGCAATATTCCAAAGGCAGTCGCATTCATAAACTGTTCTGCGCCGGTATTGGTAAGATAATTGCGCCCGCTGGTAGTAACCTGTGTTTCCTGCATCTTCCGATAACTATCGGCCGTCATACCCAAACAAATGCCGTCTCCCATTCCATCCAACAACAATGCGCCACATTCAGTTGCATAATGAATCAAATGCTCATCACTGCTTTCATAATTACTGTCGGTAACCAAAATAACCGGATTCATGATTTTCCGGTTCATCAGTTCCATAAACATTCTTCTTACGGCTGGCATCGCTTGTTGGGAGCGACTGCTTAAGGCCAATACAACAGCCGGATCATTTGCTATTTCGTCAAGCCCGGTAAAATCATTTATATCAGTTGCGTCACTAAAGCAGTCAACCATAACCACATTCATATAACTACTCTTATGGGTGGCCAACAAATACCCGCTTACGCTGAATAGAGGAACATAGGAGGGATGTTGCTGAACTTGCTCCCAAGCGGCAGGATACACCAAAACCCGCAAAGTACCAGGAAGCTCAAAGGAGAGGAGGGTATGTGCCGTAAAAATATAATCCGCAGCCGTATCGCTGATATTCCATTTGTCGGTTGCTGCATCATAGGTATATCCCACCTGCTGCAAATCGGAGGGCTGAATAGTTGTTAACTTACTTAGGTCGGCTATTACCACTGGCACCTGCTGGTGTCCGATATTTCCCACCGCAAAAGTTTTCCGACGGCTGTATGAAAATGGATCATAGGGAATGCGCTCAACCGGGGGTATACTGGCAGCAGCAGTTGTTGCATGCGTGTATCTTTTTACCAGATCTTTACAAACTGGAATTTCAAATTCGGGGTCTTCCGTGAGACTCACCCGAATAGTATCTCCAATGCCATCTTCGAGTAAGGTACCAATACCGGCAGCACTTTTTATTCTTCCATCTTCTCCATCACCCGCTTCTGTTACCCCCAGATGCAGCGGATAACATTCTCCAAAAGATGCTTGCATTTGCTGAATCAATAATCGATAAGCCTGCACCATCACCTGAGGATTACTGGATTTCATGCTGAGAATAATCTGATGATAATTTTCATCACGGGCAATTCGTAAAAACTCCATCGCACTTTCTACCATTCCCATTGCCGTATCTCCATATCGGCTCATGATCCGATCGCTCAGTGAACCATGATTGGTGCCAATACGCATAGCAGTGCCATATTCTTTACAAATTTTTACCAAAGGGGTAAATCGCTCGCGGATGCGTTCTATTTCTTCTAAGTATTCGGCGTCGGTGTAATCAATTTGTTCAAACTTTTTCTTGTCTACATAATTGCCCGGGTTCACGCGCACTTTTTCAACAATGCGGGCAGCAATTTCCGCCGCATTAGGCGTAAAATGAATGTCGGCTACCAAAGGAGTGGTATAGCCGCGCTTATGAAGTTCATTTTTTATATGGAGCAGATTTTCTGCTTCTTTTTTACTGGGGGCAGTAATGCGCACCAGCTCTGCACCCGCTTCAATACAACGTATCGTTTGCTCAACAGTGGCAAGGGTGTTGAGGGTGTCGGTGGTGGTCATGGTTTGAACCCTAACCGGATGGCCATTACCCAGCAGCAGGCCTCCAATAGAAACCTCCCGGGTTATCAGCCGGCTTACCTGGGTTACGCTATTACAATAGAGTTGCATATCAGCGATTATTTTTCATTAACATTCTCAACGCGCTTTAGTTCTGTTGAGGCCGGTATTTCCACTACCTTTTCCCCATCAAAAATCCCTGTTGCAAGAGCATTTTTTTCAACAAATCTATTGGCGCAGCAGTAGCAGCGGGAGTGCCGGCTGCCCGGGAAGTATTGACCACAAAAAAATAAGGATGCTTGTTTTCTTCCACCCATCCAACCAGCCAATCCATTTCACCGCCTCCTGCAAGGAGGGTTCGGGAACTATGATACGCGAGTTGGTAACTGGCATTACTTTCCTTGATTAATAACCTTTTCACTATTTCCTGACTTCTTTTCTGAAAGGGCAGTTGGTTGAAATACAATCTTTTTATCAACCCAAGTTGTTCGTCGGGAGAAATAGTAAAACCAGCTTGCTGCCAGCAATCTTCTACCCGCCCTATGATTTTCTTAGACCCATATTGAAGGGTATCCAGGGCAGCCTGTAATCGAACAATTCCTATTGAGTGGGCAACCGTAGTATAAAATTCCCCAACCGAATATTGCAAGGCACTATCAGCAGCAACGCCGCGGTTATTGGCAGTATCCGTTATTACAACCCCTTTTTCATTGGCTATAACGCCGGTTTCTAACCCAACCAGTTGAAGAATGGGCTCAAATGAATGATAGGGGGTAAAGGCCGAATCGCGGTATCGCTTAACATTACACAGCGTAAAAGTGCCTGGGCCATTATGAAACATGCCATACGTACCGATAACTCCGGCACTATCAAAATAAGATTTCAGCGAATCGTCTATGGTTACATTATTGGGCGAGCAGGCTTGCATGCCCAATACTAGAGCAATCAGCCATACAGGGAAAATAAACCGACCGAAAGAGATCTTCATGCGCATTCCACTAAGTTTTGCGCAAAGGTACAGGCTAAAAAAGGAATTGCCGCATTCTCGGTCGGCTATTGTATTACCCCCAGTTGGCTGCCCACTTTTTTAAAAGCGGCAATGGTGGTATCTAATTGCTCCCGGGTATGTGCCGCACTTATTTGCACCCGAATTCTGGCCTGCCCCTTAGCAACTACCGGAAAAAAGAAACCAATCACATATACCCCTTCCTCTAAAAGTGCTGCTGCAAATTTTTGAGAAAGTACGGCATCGTATAACATAATGGGCACAATTGGGTGATCGCCGGGCTTGATATCAAAACCGGCTCCCGTTATCTGCTCCCTAAAATATTGGGTATTGGCTTCCAGTGAATCGCGCAACTCGGTGGTTTCCGTTAACATATCCAGTACGGCAATAGAACCTCCCACAATACTGGGTGCCAGGGTATTGGAAAACAAATAGGGCCTACTTCGCTGACGCAACATTTCGATGATCGCCTTGCGGCCCGAAGTAAAACCGCCACTGGCGCCGCCGAGGGCTTTTCCCAGGGTACCCGTAATAATATCTACCCGCCCCATCACATTTCTATATTCATGGGTTCCTCTTCCGGTTTTACCAATAAATCCCGAAGAATGACATTCATCCGTCATCACAATCGCATCATACTTATCGGCGAGGTCGCAAATTTTATCCAGTTGTGCGATGGTACCATCCATGCTAAACGAACCGTCGGTAACAATAACCCGGCTTCTGCAACCGGCTGCTTCCTGCAATTTCAGTTCTAGATCGGCCATATTATTATGCTCGTAACGAAAGCGCTGTGCTTTACACAGTCTTACCCCATCAATAATAGAGGCATGATTCAAGGCATCGCTGATAATGGCATCTTGCTCTTGAAATAAGGGTTCAAAAACACCCCCGTTTGCATCAAAGGCTGCTGCATACAATATCGTGTCATCCGTTCCTAAAAACCGGGAAAGCTTTTCTTCCAGTTCCTTGTGTATATCCTGGGTTCCGCAAATAAAACGCACACTACTCATCCCATAGCCCCTAGTATCAATTGCCCGGTGTGCCGCTTCAATTACCCGGGGATGCGACGATAACCCTAAATAGTTATTGGCACAAAAATTCAGTACTTTTTTTCCATTCACCAAAATCTCAGCACCCTGCTCACTGGCAATGATGCGCTCCTGCTTAAACAGTCCGGCACTGCGAATATCATCCAGTTCCTTTTCAATGCGATTTACAAACGACTCATTCATACCACTATACTTTTACTATCAAAGGAGAAATATTACTGTAAGTTGCTTACTATTTTTCTATTCCCAATAATTCTACTTCAAAAATAAGGGTTGCTCCCGGCCCAATTTGTCCACCCGT
>JBIINW010000226.1:0-4175 GCA_044337245.1 Sediminibacterium sp.
GATTCGATTTCCAGTCGATCAGATAAAACTGTTCTCCCTGTTTACCTATAAAATCAATTTTTCCATTCATTAATCCCTGCCAGGATTTTCCCTTTTGCAAATGAAAGGGCGTATCGGGGGTTGATAATTCCATCAGTTGGCGTGTTTGAAACTCATGCACCGGAAAGTTGAATTCCAGTTCAGCCATTTGATTATTGCGACTAATTTGGGGCAACGTAAAGGTATGATCGCCGGCTGTAAGTGCCAGCGCACAAAGTTGTTCTATCAGCTGGTATAATCCTTCGCCATGTGTTTCTTCTAGTCCGGGCGACATTCGTTGAAGTGCTTTGTTGATGGTGAACGACCAGGTAGTTGGCTTTGTAAAGTCAATATGCTCCAACAGATAATGGATCAGATTTCCGGTGAAAGCCCCTTTGCGTAACTGGTAGAAAATAAACTGGTCGTACGCGTTTTTGCTGGCGGCGGATTCGCTACCGGCTGATAATGCCCGAGCGCCGTGTTCGGGATTCAGATAGCTATAACTCAATTTTTCCCAATTCGTATTCTTTAAGCGAAAGTCGGGGGCTTGATCAAATCTTGCCTGTGGTCGGGCCGTGGCTTGGTAACAGAAATTGTCGGCAATTTGTGGCAATTCAGTTACCTCCTTAATGAATGGGGAAGGATTTTTTGTAACTGCCGAAAAGAATGCGGCTAAGGTTCCGGTGCATTCGGTTGGTTTGTTGGTAAACAGGTAACATTTATACTTTGCCCGTGTGAGGGATACATATACCAGTCTTCGATTTTCCTGTTCATTCTGAATTTCTACCAATTGCCGCTGATCATCTGTAAAAGATACCGGGTTGCCGTAAAAAAAATCTCCATTGGCATCCCGGTAGGCCGTCATTTTAGTGGGTTTCAAATCTGGCAATAACTCCAGAAAAGGCGCCATTACAATATTATACTCTAGCCCCTTGCTTTTGTGTATGGTGATAATCTGAATCGCATCCGCATCGCTTTCAATCCGTTGTAAATATTCATCCCCATTTATTTGATCGCCTTCGGTGGCTTTTTGCAGCCAGCTGATGAGTTCTGCCGGGCGATATTGTAAGCGGGTTTCTGTTTGGTGTAATATTTCTGCCAGTTGAATATAATTCGACAATAATCTTTCGCCACTTTCTACACTCGGTTGCAGCAGCCGATTGGTTAACTGAAAGCAGGCAAACACCGACTGCAGCGTAACATACACACCTTTTGCTTTCCAGCTGGTATTCCAATTGCGGAATCTTTCTACCAGCGCTTCTTCGTCCAGATCATTGAGTTGCGATATCGAATAGCCAGTTATGTTTGTTAACAAGGCTAGATTAATATGGCTGAGGGTAACACTTTCAATTGCCATTAGCCAATTTAGCAAAACGAGTGCTTCTGGCCTCTTCAGCACTTTTTCACTCTCCCGGTTGATGCTTGGGATGTTAAAACGATTGAGTGCATCTTTTATGTCGGCTGCCTGAAATTTATTGCGAACTAAAATGGCGATATCAGCCGGAGTAATTGTTCGCGGTTGATTTTTTTTGTTGATTTGATAGCCTGGGTTACTCAAAAGGTCTGCCACTTGTTTGGCTACTCTGGCGTACATATCACCGGCCTCTCGATGAATAGCAATAGGGGTTACGGCTTCACCGTTCAATTCGAGTTGGCCCTTATCATTTGGGTTGGGAGAGCCTACTGGCAAATACGAAAATGCGTTCGGGGAGCCCTGAAAATAAAAAGTATCGAAGCTCGCTTCCGGCAAAAAAAAGTGATTGAATGCCTCAATTAGTGAGGTAGCTGATCGGTAGTTTACCGACATATTAAATTGGTTGTCGGCTTCTTTTACGGCTTTGAAGTAGGTAAACAAATCTGCTTTCCTCCAGGCATAAATGGATTGTTTGGGATCGCCAATCATAAATACAATCGTTTCTGATGGTGGACCAAACAGCCGGTGAAAAATTTCATATTGCATCCGATCGGTATCCTGAAACTCATCTATAAAAACAGCTTTGTATTTGGTACGCAGTGTATTGATCAGTTCATTCGATGGCGTTAAACAAATCGCCCGGTGCAAATGGTCAATCATATCATCGAAACTAAGTAACGACTGTTTCGATTTTAATTCTTCCAAATCTTGTGTAATAGCAACAATCAGGAGGGCAAAAATACGGTAGGCAACCTGTTGCTTTGTTTTGGTAACGAGCTTATTTTTTTCTTCCCAGAACTGTAATCCCTGCAAAATGTTGGGGAAAACAATGGATATATAGTCACTTTTCTGTTTTTTCTGAATAAGCGTAATAATTTCATTAGGATCGTCTATGCCACTAAAAAATCTTCTGGCATAGGAATTTTGTTGGATAGCGATTCTATATGCCGCCTTATTGTTGGTAAACTCATCGCAAAGGCTATCCCAGCAGGCGTCTCTATCTCTTTCAACTACCTGAATGGTTGCCAACAGTTCCTGCTGATGCACGGTATCAAGCAAGGGTGTTCTGGGGGTTATGGGCAAATTAAATTGTTTTCCACTCAGTGCTTGTTTTAGCATATCTTCTAAAACAGCTAGTTTCAAATTAGCATTGATATGCTCTAATAAATCGTTGCCGAGTGGAGCAATATATTTTCGCCAGTAATGATGGATGTGGTTGGAGCTCATTTCATCCTGCTCCTCTGGTGAGAGGGCTTCTGCTCCAAAAACCTGATTTGTTTCAAACGCAAACTCCTGCAAGGTTTTCTGGCAAAATCCATGTATGGTTAATATAGACGTCTCGTCCATCAACGCCAGCGCATCTTTCAGTAATAGTTGGGAAGCAGGGGCACCCTGTTGGTTGATGGATTCTGCCACAATATCCTGAATGGTTTCGTCCTCAATGGGAATCCCCTGCGCAGATTGATAGGCAAGGGCGATGAATTCCCGAATGCGGGTTTCCAATTCGGCTACGGCCGCTTTGGTAAAGGTTACCATCAGGATTTCCTGAATGGGCAACTTTTTTTCAAGTATCAGCCGAAGCACAAGTATAGCAATCGAATAGGTTTTACCTGTTCCTGCACCGGCTTCAATCACATTGCTTTTTTCAAGCGCCACTTCAGTTACTACTAATGTTTCCATATATCTGCTTCTAGGGAAGTTTAGGTAAAAAATTTTGTGTTGATGCGGTTCAAAAATGGATATACATAATCTACATGCTCCTTAACTTCATCATAATATTCCCCGGAAAAATATCCCGCTTGCTTTGCGAGCGCTTTATATTTATCTCTGCTTCCCTTTACTTCATCGGCCAGCTGAATTACGTAATCGTCTACGCCATTTTTGAAATAGAGCATTACATTCGGTTTTTCCCATTCGGGGAAAAACAAGAAGGGCCGTTCTGACAAAAGCAAGAACTTATCGAGAAAAAACAGCAGAAAGGCTCTGGCATCCTCTACTGAAAGTTCGTTGGCTTCACAGGTTACCCACTCTCCTTTTTGCTTGAAAAAATGAAAATCAATTGGAAGGTCTTGTGCCCGCAAGCAACAGTAGTTGATAAAGGCAGGAAAAAAATCTTTTTTTAACTTACTACTCGTTTGCATGCCAATCAACTGGTTCCCGTAAACCCCTTCTACTATTCCTGAAAGGGTGGCTACCCCAAAGTCGAGGGTTACTTCAATATTTCTGGCGGGCTGTCCTCCTGTGATTTTTTCTCTGCTTTCGTATAATTCCCGAACTTCTTCAGCCAACTGTTGGTACAAAAATTTTCCCCGATTACTCAAGGGCAGTTTGCCTTGTAACAACCACTCTTGATAGAAATTATCATAAGTAGCCGGCGGAAACTGCAACAGGTGTGCTGTAAGATTGGCCTTTTCAAACTTGCCTATTTCAAAAGATTCTATATCACTCAGTAAGATATCGTCTGTATACGCGGTTATCCGCCAGTTTTTTTGCAGATACCAGGTGATGGGACTTTTGCCAAATTTTGTGAGCGACGACAACTCGATCAGTGGATTATTTACTGTATTGGCTGCTACCGAAGCCATGGTTTTTTTCACTAGGGGCGATTGCGGACCAGATGATAGATAGGAAGTAAGTCCATCCGCTGCACCAGATCCATATCGACTGCTGAAATTGTGTAAAGGATGCAATACAATTAGCTTTTTTCTTAGCTGGTAGTCCGGCTGCGGCAAACCCTCCAGGA
>JBIINW010000227.1:0-4164 GCA_044337245.1 Sediminibacterium sp.
TAAAACCATTTTCAACGGAAGGGGATACTGCAATGCCTTCAGACCCGTTAACCGTTCGCATGCCCAAAAGAACCTGGCAAGCACCGGAAAAACCGGCTTCAACAGGATTTGCCGAGAATCGAGCTTCAGTCCCAATGCCTACCATTGGTAAGCATGGCAAAACTTCCGGCACCCCCCTTTTTAAGGAGCAACAACCTTCTCGTGCAAACCTGCCTGCAGAGGAGGAAACTGAAGAAGCACCCTCCAAAAAATGGCCCTGGCAAAAATGGGGAAAAAAATCCGAAGAGTTAGAGAGTTTGCCCGCACGATTTGCGGAGGAAGAAGAGGAACCTCGTCCCGGATTGTTGGCAAGGCTGAAAGCATCCATAACTGGAATTTTCAGCAGAAATAAAAACATCCCTACCACTCTAGTAGAAGAAGACGAACCTCAATTTTCGGAAAATAGACTGGGAGGTATTATTGCAAAAGCCAGCACTAAGCTGGTTGAAATGAAAAATAGTGAACTGGACACTTCCGGCGAACCCAAAAAAGATTATTGGTGGGTCTATAGTATTTTCATGGCTTTCGCAGCTACCATTGCCTTGATTATTCATATGTTTTAATACACCGGCTTTATTTGATTATACCTAAGTATGGAAGATTCGATTGCCCAACCCCTTGCCTGTGTATGCTGCGGAAATTCGAAATGCACCCCTGTTTTAACTGCTAAGGATTATACCGTTTCTCAACAATCCTTCACCCTACTAGAATGCGATAATTGTAAATTCCGTTTTACTGAAAATGCTCCGAGCATTGCACTCATAGGCAAGTACTACGCGGCTGAAAGTTATATCTCCCATACCAACACTAACAAGGGGCTCATCAACCAGTTATACCACTGGGTGCGCTCCTATACACTCGGTTCAAAACGGCGACTTATTATCCGCAACAGTAAATTAGCGCAGGGTGATTTGTTGGATGTTGGTGCTGGTACCGGATTTTTTGTAGAAGAAATGACAAGGGCAGGATGGCGGGTAACCGGACTAGAACCCGATGTTCAGGCCAGAGAGCGGGCAATGGAACGAGCGGGCATTCAGTTAGAAAGTTCAGAAAAACTTTGGAATCTAGCTCCTGCCAGTTTTGATGTAATCACCCTCTGGCATGTATTAGAACATGTGCACGACCTCGAAGGGTATCTTCGGCATTTCCATCATTTGCTGCGGCCTAACGGATTATTGGTTATTGCGGTTCCCAATTATCAGTCCCATGACGCAGCGCATTATCAGGCCTCTTGGGCAGCTTACGATGTACCTCGGCATCTCTACCATTTCTCTCCCCGCTCCATGGATTATTTACTAAGGGCACATCAATTTCAATCGCCCCAACTGCATCCCATGTGGTTTGATGCTTTTTATGTTTCGATGTTGAGCGAAAAATATACAACCGGAAAAGATCATCCGATTCGCGGAGCATGGGAAGGATTGGTATCCAACCTAGCTGCATTATTTGATAAGAAAAAAACTAGTTCGCTGATTTATATTACGCGTCCTGTTTTTAACAGAGGAAAGTAAAATCTCCGTCACGAATACGCGCAGTCCCTCATTTTCATTCGGCGACTACGGTAGAAAGTACCCGTGTAGTCACCGAACGCAGTAAGAGACTGCACGGTTTGGAATGAAAATCTCCCACGCGAATGCGCGCAGTCCCTCATTATCATTCGGCGTCTACGGTAGAAAGTACCCGTGTAGTCACCGAACGCAGTGAGAGACTGCACGGCTTGGAATGTAAATCTCCTACACTAATATACAATTCATTTCAATTCCGGTTTTGTTAAATCAATATCCTGTAATTCCATATAGGTAATTACAGGATATATTCCCTGAACGCCTGTGAAATAGTATTTGGCTGAGCTATGTAAATAGTCTTCAGGTAATTTCGCTAATCCTTTTTTGCATGGGTTTAAATGGATATAGTTCACTTTTTGTTTCATGAATTTTATCGAGTAACACTCTTTCCAATCAAATGATCGCTCAAATACCTGATGTTTTTTATTAATTTTTTTCTTAGAAGGACGAACCTCCTTACTTAATTTTTCCAGTAAAGCATTTTCGTTTTTCAAAAAAAGTACACGTATTATTTCATAAGCTAAAAAGCGCTTCCCTTCACCTATAATATTATTTATTGTTTTTTTTGAAGTACTAAAGGCAATTAAAATATGGATATGGTTGGGCATAATAACATATCCCACAATATGATGTCCTTCTTTATTCAGAACATCAAACCATTTATATACGCTCGAAAATGCATTTGTGATTTTGAAGAGAGGTAGCCATTGCGCGCAGGTAAAAGTTATAAAATATACTCCATTAGGTTCATTTATTTTTTTATTCGTTGCCATGATATTGCAAAATACAGTTTGGGATTTGTCTTATATTAAGTAGTTGTTCGTATAAAAAATACCTAGTATAGTTAGTTGTTTTGGAGGGATTAGAGTCTCCTTCACGAATACGCGCAGTCCCTCATTATCATTCGGCGACTACGCTAGGAACAGTCATAAGAAGTTCTCCGTGTAGTCATCGAACGCAGAGAGAGACTGCACGATTTGGAATGAAAATCTCCTTCACGAATACGCGCAGTCCCTCATTATCATTCGGCGACTACGCTAGGAAGTACCCGTGTAGTCACCGAACGCAGAGAGAGACTGCACGATTTGGAATGAAAATCTCCTTCACGAATGCGCGCAGCCCCAAAAAACAGGGTGAGGGTGAGAGTGAGTGTGATTTTTCTGCTCTTTTTTGGGGTTCTTACCGTTTTCACCATTCATAAAAGCGAGCACTAAGCCAGAAGAGCATTACTCGGGGAACAACATACCCTCATCCTCACCCTCAAACTCACACTCACTCTGGCTTTTGCTCCCCGTGTAGTGCGCCCAGGCGAACTGCATGGTTCTATTTATTGAAAACGAATCTCAAACATCGCCGGCCAGTATTTGCCGGTTACAAAAAAACTTTTCTTTTCGGGATGATAGGCAATCCCATTCAGCACTTCGGTTTTGGAAGTGGGTGCAATATTGTTTTTACCCATAATACCCGATAAATCGGCACGGGCTACTACCTGACCGGTAGTGGGATTGATTTTTAATATAAAATCAGTAAGGTATTTATTGGCATAAATAAATCCATCCACCCATTCCATTTCATTTATACTATCAACATACCCATTGTTATCGTTAACCCCTACCGTTTTTTCTATTGTAAAGGTTTCCGGATTTACAAAATACAAATTACTACCTCCCGTATTAATAATCAACTGCGTTCCGTTGGTAGTCATTCCCCATCCTTCATACGGCCATTCAAACTCCTGCGGTAATTTGCGAAACTGCAAATCGTACACAAATACCTTATGTTCTTGATAGGTGAGCTGATAAATTTTATTTTTTAAAATGCAAATTCCTTCCCCAAAATATTGAGGTGCGAGTTTTACCTGTTGCAGGATTTTTCCTGTTGTAAGGGCAACCTTCAGTAGCTTACTTTCTTTATACATGCCCGTACCTTCATACAATTCATTGTTGAAGAAAAGCAGGCCCTCCGTAAAAGATGTGGTATCGTGCGGATAGATATTCAGCACCGAATAATTCATAGGCTGCACTTGCAAAACAGCTGGGGTAGCATTTTCTGGGGTAGAAGGGGTGGTGCCGTTTTCACAGGAAGCTAATAAGAGGATCCATCCAATTGCTACTATTTTTTTCATGATACCGGGTTTACACATTAAACCTGAAATGCATTACATCTCCATCCTTCACTATATATTCTTTTCCTTCTATCCGCAATTTGCCATTTTCGCGGCAGGCAGCCTCACTGCCATATTTTACAAAATCTTCAAAAGCAATAACCTCTGCCTTAATAAATCCTTTTTCGAAATCGGTATGAATTACTGCGGCGGCCTGGGGTGCTTTCCAGCCCTTGTGAATCGTCCATGCCCGCACTTCCTGCACACCCGCGGTAAAATAAGTATCCAGATTCAGTAAATGATAGGCAGCATGTATCAAACGGTGCAATGCGGGTTCCTTCATGCCAAATTCTTCCATAAACATCTGCTTGTCTTCTTCCGTTTCCATCTCCGCAATTTGTGCTTCAATATTATTGCACATTACAATTACTTCCGCTCCCTCCGCTTTGGCGGCTA
>JBIINW010000228.1:0-4151 GCA_044337245.1 Sediminibacterium sp.
TTTTTTAATGCCGCCCGTAAATCAGATTGTTAAATCGTAGGCTACCAAACCGCCAATTCAGTAACTCCGCCCTTAACTACTTGATTGATAGTTACTTGTACCTGCGTACCCAACGGCAACAAGATATCTACCCGGCTACCAAACTTAATAAATCCGAATTCTTCCCCCTGAACAACCTGCTGACCTACCGGTGTGTAATTGCATATTCTGCGAGCAAGGGCCCCTGCTATTTGCTTATATAAAATTTCTCCTTTGGGGTGGCGGGTTACTACCGACCAGCGCTCATTATCCGTTGAAGACTTGGGATGCCAGGCTACCAAATATTTACCAGGATGGTATTGATTATAAATCACCTCCCCAGAAACCGGATTACGGTTTACATGCACATTGGCAGGACTCATAAAGATGCTTACCTGAATGCGCTTGTCTTTAAAATATTCTTCATCGGTTACTTCTTCAATCACCACTACTTTACCGTCGGCCGGACAAATAATTTTCCCATCATTAATGGTTAAGGTGCGAGCGGGTATGCGGAAAAAAGATACCAAAAATAGAAAAAGACCCAACGTTAGAAAGAATATCAGCAAAGCCACATTGGGAAAAGAATCGCTCAGCAACGAAAAATTAGCCAGATTCAGCACGCCAAAAATAAGGGCTGCAATGGCAATTGACATATATCCTTCCCGATGTATTTTCATGATAACCTATTAAGCTGTAAAGATAATTCGGATTGGGCAAATGGCGCACGTTGGTGCAATATCTATTACATCCCATACCAGCAATAGAAGCACAACCCCACCACGGTAGCTGCAATTAACAACGAATCGAATCGGTCTAAGAACCCACCATGGCCCGGCATAATTTGTCCGCTATCCTTTACGCCAGCCATGCGTTTCAGCTTGCTTTCTAGCAAATCTCCCACAGTTCCGGCAAGGGTAGTAAGGGTAATGAGTGCGATAACTGGTCCAGCTGGTAGCTGCATTCGGGTAACTCCAAAAAAGGTAATTACAGCAACCGACAAAACAATGCCCCCCAGGGTTCCTTCTACGGTTTTTTTAGGAGAAACAGCCGACAAAGGTGTTTTACCAATTAAAGAACCCACCAGATAAGCCATCGTATCATTTATCCATATGGCTGCAATAACCAGCAGGGGCATAGTAAGTGGGCTTTTACCTGGGAAAACCTGGTTCTGCATATTTCCATAGAGCAACATCATACAAAAACAGGCTACAGAAATATACAAAAATCCACCGAGGGCATATAAAGGGTAGCGATGGTTGAGGGTTTTGTTTCGCAGCCATTCATTCACCACAAACAATAATAAAGCGGCAAGGGTGATGGTGCCTCCCAGTTGCGATACGATTATTTCTCCTATGCGATATGCATCACTCACCCCCCAAAGCATACATCCCCATCCGGCAAGTTGCATACTGTTATGATGGATGGAGTTCATCTTCGCATAAGAGGGATCGATTTTAAACACCAACTGACGGTATTCGTACCAACAACCAAAATGAATCACTGAAAACAACAGTATATACGTTCCTTGACTCCAAAGCAAGCCTGTTAGCATAACGGCCACAAAAAAAACAGCCGTTATTGCGCGTGTTTTTAATACCGAGAACTGTAAAGCCATAATTTACCCATGGTTTAGTTTAGATGATTCCCGGCCAGAATCATTTCTGCTGCCGGCAAGCAGGTTTCGGGAACATAAATCTCAGCATAGCCCATCAGATACGAACTGTCTTGCTTATTCAATACTTGAACCGGCAAGCCACTTTGTTCCAGTAACCCCTGTAATATGGAGGCTTCTGCGAGATTACGGGTTTCAAATACCCTGATCCATTGCTGTGCCATCTTTTGGTTGATTTATAGTAAAAAGTGAGGGGGGATTTTTCCAGTAGGGGGCACTTGCACGGTTGAATTGCCTGAAAAGTCCCACCAAAACAAATATCGCCATCAGGCCCCACCAAAAAGGCATTTTCTCATCCATTACTTTTTCAATCGACTTTCCCGATAGGCCCGCAGCGTATAACTGAATTACAATTAATGCATTGTTTAAAAAATGAAAGAAGATATTGAGCCAGAGATTCTTTCCATAATAATACACCAAACCCAATAAAGCCCCCAGTGCTATTCGAGGTATGAATCCATAATAAGAAAAATGTATCGCACTAAACAGAATGGCGGTAATCAATATCCCCCAGAATGGACTACGGGTTATCCCAATAAAGATGGGCTGAAATCCTGCACGGAAAAGCAATTCTTCAAACAGCGCCGGTGCCGCCGCAACAGTAATTAGGGTAAAAACAAAATGTAGAAAAGTAGGCATATAGGCCATCGCCATTACGGCTTTCAAATATTCATTTTCCATGGCCCTTGCTTGTATAGCCCAGCTTTGGGGTAAGGGTATTTGTTCATTGATTTCTGCCAGTGATCCGGCCAATAAAATTGAGGCAAGGGTTATAAGGGCTACGATACCAAATTGCCGTATCTGCATTTGCGCATTAAATCCCAGTTGCTGATAGGGTTGTTTACTAATAAAATGTGCCAGAAGAACAGACGGCAATCCAAATGAAATAGCCGCAACAATCGTATTTATCAGGCGCGACCAATTTGCGTGCTCCTTTTGCAACATAATCGCAGGAAGTGCAGATAGCGGAACGTGAAAAATTATTTTTCCCAGCACAACCAACACCAAACCGCTCAATATAAAACATCCGCCGGTAAGCGCCAGCAGCAGGGCCAATTGAGAAGGATATTTATCAATAAGTCTCTGAGGGTATATCATACAAATAGGGTAACACCTTACCTTTGCAAATTCGGTGTAAGATAAGCATGTTTTATTTCTCAAGAGATTTCAACCCCCATGGTTACCATAGATAAGATACAATTGCCTGATTTTCCGCTACTACTGGCGCCTATGGAAGACGTGAGCGACCCGCCATTCCGGGCGGTTTGTAAGCACAATGGAGCCGATCTAATGTATACCGAATTCATCAGCAGCGAGGGCCTTATCCGAAATGCCCTGAAAAGCCGGCAAAAGCTGGATATTTTTGAGGAAGAACGTCCGGTAGGTATCCAGATTTTCGGGGGCGACGAAGAAGCTATGGCTCTAAGTGCCGCCATTGTAGAAACGGTTAATCCAGACCTGCTCGACATTAATTTTGGCTGTCCGGTAAAAAAAGTGGTCACCAAGGGAGCTGGAGCCGGGGTTTTAAAGGATATCGACCTGATGATTTCCCTTACCCGTGCCGTTGTAAAAGGCACCCAACTACCGGTAACCGTAAAAACCCGGCTGGGTTGGGACGAGCAAAGCAAAAATATTGTAGAGGTAGCCGAGCGCTTGCAGGATGTAGGCATCAAAGCCCTTGCCATCCATGGCCGCACCCGCTCTCAAATGTATAAAGGTCAGGCCGACTGGTCGCTTATTGCCGAAGTAAAAAATAATCCCCGCATCCATATTCCCATTTTTGGCAATGGGGATATTGATAGTCCACAAAAAGCTTTGGAATATAAAAACAGGTATGGCGTAGATGGCATCATGATTGGTAGGGCCGCTATTGGCTATCCCTGGATTTTTCGGGAGATCAAACATTATCTCCAAACTGGTGAGTTAATGGCACCCCCTACTCTCGAAGAGCGGATTGAAGTTTGCCGTAACCATCTGCGTAAATCCTTAGAATGGAAGGGGCCCATGGTTGGTATTTTTGAGATGAGAAGGCATTATGCCAATTATCTGAAGGGGCTCCCCAACATCAAAGAATTCCGAGGCAGACTGGTTACCTTAATGACGGAAGAAGAAATCGTAGCCGTGTTGGATGAAGTGTATCGAACCTATCAGGGATATACTTTTCAGCATACGCCGATTGAGTTGATTAACTATCATGAAAAGTGCCCGGTGTAATATTTTTTACAAGAACATCGAAAAGCACTTCTTTATAAATCCCTGTTCTTTATTATTGGGGCTTCTTGCTGATTGATCCCGAAAATTCTTTCCTTAATAGCTGCAGTAATGCAGAAGCAGATTTGCGATATTCAGGTATAGTAGAATTACTCATGCCTCGTTGCATTAATAACAATTGCCCCGCAATATTTACTGCTGATTCCCGATCAAGTGTTTGCCACTTCTTAAGCTGGGGTGAAAGGGT
>JBIINW010000055.1:0-14328 GCA_044337245.1 Sediminibacterium sp.
AAAAATTCCACATGAAGTAGCGGAAATACATAAAGTATATCTGATAAGAGGTAAAGAATTTCAGATTATCCCCCTGATTGGGAGCAGCATCATACGTGCCGTCTTTGTTTTGGCCTATCCCCAACACTTGCGCATAATAATCGGCATGATATTGGTCGTTACTGGCATCCCAAACCCGGGGAAATACCATTTTATCTTCCGGTAAATACACATACTTTTTGTCCTCCCCAATTTCGATGTATTTATCGCCAGACTTTTGATACCGCATACCGGTACTTTTTAGATCTATTGGGCGAGCAGTGAATTTTTGTCCGTATACCAGCGGGAAATCGCCATATTGTTCCCTTCCTAAGTACCCCACCAAGCTGATGGGATTATCTACATTATACATATCCACAGAGGGGTCGGCATTACTACGCAACAAAGTAGTTACATAGGCACTGTACCCAACCAGCAGAAAGGTAACACTCCATAATCCCAGGGTTAGATAATGCCAACCTTTTTTAGCCGCCCAAGAGAGGCCAAAACGGATACCGATTGCCAGCAGTAGAAAGAAAAATGCAAACCCTACAAAGAAAGGCATACCAAAATTGTTCACAAAAATGCGGTCGAAAAATCCGGCACCTTTAATAGAATACGGAATTACCACAAAAAGGGTAAACCCTAATATTACACAAGAAAGTAGGAAAAAGATATAGGTTCCACCATACACTTCTTTCTGATTGGGATAAAACTTTTCAAAAGCAAATAATAATCCAATTGCAATCAGGGTACCGAATAAAATCAATGCTACCATCGTTCCATCCATCGGCACTTGTTCAGAGGCATCGGAGGAGGCCATTACCAATCCGCCAATCATTCCAATTGCCCCACCTATAATCGTTAAACGAAAGAACCATTTGCGCAGGGTTGCGTATGCGAAGTTTTGACGGCGACGGAAATAAAATACCATCACAATCGCCGGAACGGTAAGCAAATTAAGTAAGTGTACCCCTATCGACAATCCCATCAGGAAGAAAATAAATACAATCCACTTGTCTGCACCCGGCTCATCAGCATGGGCTTCCCATTTGAGGATCGACCAGAATACGATGGCGGTAAAGAAAGAAGAAAGGGCATATACCTCACCCTCCACTGCACTGTACCAGAAAGAATCGCTAAATGTATAAGCAAGAGCACCTACTACTCCGGCGCCCATGATGGTCCATATTTGAGCATTGCTAAGCACATCTACCACTTTAACTCCGGCAATTCTGCGGGCAAAATGGGTAATGGTCCAGAACAAAAACAAAATTGTAAAACCACTGGCCAGTGCACTCATAATATTAACGGCACGGGCGGCGGTAAGCGGATTATCGCCAAATACAATGATAAAGAGGCGGCCCAACAGCACAAATAAAGGTGCCCCGGGTGGGTGGGGAATTTGAAGTTTAAAGCAACTGCTCACGAACTCGCCGCAATCCCAAAAACTGCCTCCCGCTTCTGCGGTCATTATGTACACGGTACAGGCGATCAGGCAAACGGCCCAGCCGACAATATTGTTGATCTTGTTAAACTGCATAGTTTAGGTGTTTAAAACGTACCCGCAAACATACCTTATTAATACTAAATTTAGAAATGAGAGCGGAGTTTATATGATTTTTAATAGAATATTAGGGACTTGGGCCAGTTGGGAAAGTGTGTTTTTTTAAACTACCCTATCTTTGCGCCTCATGGAAAACAATCCTACCATTGCCTTTCATACCTTGGGATGTAAACTGAACTATTCAGAAACCTCCTCCCTTGCCCGCATGGTTGAGCTGGAAGGATTTGTAAAACGCCCTTTTGAGGAGGAAGCCGACATTTATGTAATCAATACCTGTTCGGTTACCGATAATGCCGACAAAGAATGCCGACAGCTGGTTCGCCGCATCCGCCGGCAGGCTCCCGAGAGTTTTGTGGTGATTACTGGTTGTTATGCCCAATTGAAACCCCAGGAAATTGCCAGTATTCAGGGGGTAGATCTGGTTTTAGGGGCAGCGGAAAAATTTAATCTTACTTCCCACCTTAAAAACCTCACCCGAACCGGAACAGCCAAAATTTGCAGTTGCGATATAGAAATCGTACAAGATTTTCATGCAGCCGTATCGTTGAGCGACCGAACCCGAAGTTTTTTAAAGGTGCAGGACGGATGTGATTACTCCTGTACTTTTTGTACCATTCCACTTGCTCGGGGAAAGAGCCGCAGCAATACTATAACGGAAGTGCTAAAACAAACAGAAACGCTCGCAAAAAATGGCGTGAAAGAAATTGTATTAACGGGGGTAAATCTGGGAGATTTTGGATTGAATGCGCAGGGCGATCGACCCGAAAATTTCACGCAATTGGTTTCAGCCCTTGAACAACAGCAGGCTGTGCCCCGGTATCGGATATCGTCTATTGAACCGAATTTACTTACCTCCGAAATTATTGAAACGGTTGCAGCGGGATCTAGTTTTATGCCGCATTTTCATATTCCCCTGCAAAGTGGCAGTAACAAAACACTGGCCGCAATGCGTCGAAGATACCGGAGCGAATTGTATGCAGAAAAAGTTGCGCTGATAAAAAAAGCTATGCCACATGCAGCTATTGGGGTAGATGTGATTGTTGGATTTCCGGGAGAAACGCACGAAGATTTTCAAGAAACGGTTCAATTTATTCAATCGCTGGAAGTAGCCTATCTGCATGTATTTACCTATTCCGAAAGAGATAATACCCAAGCACTTCAGATTCAGCCGGTAGTGCCGGTTGCCATCAGAAACGAACGGAATAAAATATTGAGAAATCTTTCTTACCGATTACAACAGGCTTTTCAGGAAAAATTTATAGGTACCAGCCGAAAAGTGCTGTGGGAAGACTTTAATAAAAATGGTATGATGGAGGGATATACGGATAATTATATTCGGGTAAAAACCCCTTATCGGGAAGAATGGGCGCATCAGATTATGGATTGGACGCTCAATTAACCCGAAAACTATTAGAGAACCGGACTGATAAACTCGGTAGGAAATTCTACCACCATAACTTGTCCGAGACTTTCGAGCCGCACGTATACTTTTTTCTTACCACCGCGAATTACGGTTCCCTCATTTCCCATAAATACGCCGTGATTCACCAAAACTTTGGTTTCTTCCCGATAGCCTTCTTCGGAAATAACGGACAAAACCGCTCCTTTCTCCCCGAGGTAATTTTTTATAATTTCAATTTCCTCATCCCGAATGATGGCGGGTTTACCCACGTAATATACAAAGTTGAGCACTCCGGGAGTAGATAACACGGTAGCCCGTTCAGTAGCATCTATCTGCACAAAAACATAGGAGCGGAAAAGCGGCTCATCAATAATCTTTTTCCGGTCGCTCCAAAATCTTTCCGTTTTTTGAATTGGGCACCAGCTGTTTACTCCTTTTCGAATAAGAACCGCATCGATTTTCTTTTCCCAACGAGGTTTTGTGTATATGGCAAACCATTGTTTAGGAAGCGTTACCGGCTGTTCAACTTGTTTGGCCATGGATAAGAAAAATTTCGGTCGGTCGATTATTTTACTACAAAGCCAGTTTTTTGAGCGGCTGCTAATTGCTCAACCACGCGAACGCCCTCTTCAATATAAATATCATTACGCAGCGATTTAATCCATGCAGCATAAAAATCAGCTTTTGATTTATCGGGATGATTCAAAAATTTATCCTTTTCGATAGCCAGATAATTGATTTCCATTTCTGTGGGGCTGATCAGCAAAGTATTATTTTGATTTCCGGTTGTTTCAACTTGCTTTTGCTTTTGCCGAAACGCATCGAGTTGCAGGGGTATTGGTTGTTCAACAGCTTTTGATAACCAGATCAGGTTATTTTTTAGTAGGTTTAAATTCGCATTGGACTGAATCTGGGCATTTTCTTTTGCAGCAATATTGGTAATGACTTCTTTTGGATGCCATTCTAAAAAGGTTGCTTTTTGTATTTCATCCCAAGCAAGTGCTTCAGGCATATCCTTTTCTCTAACTTTATAAAATTCATATCTGTCGGGAATAATAATATCCGGCACAATTCCTTTCAATTGAGTAGAACCCCCGTTCACCCGATAAAATTTTTGGAAGGTGAGCGTCATAGCGCCCATATCAGTTCTACTGGTAGAAAAGTCGTTACGGCTACCAAAGGGTATTTGGCGCTGAACCGTACCTTTTCCAAAAGTGGAAGAACTTCCGATAATGATGCCCCGGTTATAATCCTGAATGGCCCCTGCAAAAATTTCACTGGCACTGGCACTGAATCCATTTACCAGAACTGCAAGCGGACCATCATATAAAATAGACTCATCGTTATCCCGCCAGGTCATCTGATCTACATTGCCAGAGCGGTCTTTCACCTGAACAATGGGACCTGATTTAATAAACAGGCCAACCATTTTTACCACTTCATTTAAAGAACCGCCGCCGTTATTTCGAATATCGATTACAATCCCATCTACTTTTTCTGCTTTCAGCTTTTTCAGCTCCACCGCAACATCTTGGGCGCAATGATGTCCATTGGCATCTTCAAAGTTTGAGTAAAAATCAGGCAAGAAAATATAGCCGATTTTTTTAGAACCTTGCTGAATTACTGAACTGCGAGCGAGTCCCTGATCTTGGTTTACCTTTTCGCGAATAAGCGATACTACTTTAATAGTTCCATCTTCTTTTTTCAAAGTAAGGCGCACTTCTGTACCTTTATTTCCGCGAATCAGTTTTACTGCATCTTCTGTGGCATAGGCAGAAACATCTACCGGTTCTCCACTACCCTGCGCAACCTTAATGATGATGTCGTTCACTACTATCTGTCCAGATTTATAAGCAGCCCCTCCGGTAATAATACTGGCAATTTTAATACCATAATCATCTTTGGTAAGTTGGGCACCTATGCCAAAAAACTCACTGCTCATTCTCTCGTCAAATGCTCTTTTTTCAACGGGTGCAAAATAATCCGAATGGGGATCCATCAGATTCGTAATCGTATTTAAATAGGTACTAAAACGAACCTCCTCAGTAAAAGTACTCTTGATACGGGCAAAATTATCGTTCATCACTTTCAGCACTTGTTCGCGTGCTTTTCTTTCCAGTGCACTATCGGCGAGTACTACAAAATCTTTTTCGTCTTTATTCTTCTCACGCTGCTCCTGTAGATCGTAAAATCTTTCTAAGATTAAATATTTCAACTTCTTGCGCCAACGGTCATTTCTTTCATCCTCATTTTTGGACCAGGCGAGTTTTTCACCATCTATTTCGAATGTTTCGTTGTCAGTAAAACTAAAGGGAGTCTTCAGCAAGTCTTTATATATAAGAGTCGCTTCAGCCATTCTGCGGTCGTATAGAGAACTTACCGCCGGTACAAAAGCAATGGGTGACCCATGAATTTCATTATCCAAGGAGGTTTCAAAAACTTTCAGCGAATCGATATCTTTTTTAAGAAACAGTGTTTTATCGCCATCCATCTGATCGAGGTAACTGGAGAACATCTTTTTCGAAAACTGGTCATCAATTACCTTGGGGGTATAATGCAGCTCTTCTAAAACCTTACCCAGTTCTGTGAGTAATTGCTGACGGGGATTTGAAGAATCGGAACGACCCATCGAGGAATTACGAAAGGCAAAAAATAAAGCACCAAAACCAATCAATGCCAACAATAACCAACCTTTGCTACGCTTCATAAATTCAATTGTTTTTTTCATGGTAGATTTCAAAAATAACCTAATTTTTTATTTGTCGGCTGCCATTGTTACCAATTAACAAAGGTTTTGACACAGTCCCAACCAAAAAGAAGCTAAAATGCTTGGCAAAACCGGTGATTTTTTTGTATTTTTGCAACCCACACATGGAGGGCGTAGCTCAGTTGGTTAGAGCGTCAGTTTGTGGCACTGAAGGCCGGGGGTTCGAGACCCCTCGTTCTCCCATGAAAACCTACAGGTTCTGCTTGTAGGTTTTTTTTAAATCTTTTTTTATGCACATAGGCTGGTTTCTTATTCCACTTATATCGGCATTCATTGGTTGGTTTACGAATTGGATTGCCATCAAAATGCTTTTCCATCCCCGCCAACCCCGGAAAATACTTGGCTTTACCCTTCAGGGAATCTTTCCCAAAAGGCAACAGCAATTTGCTGAAAAGCTGGGTAAACTGGTTTCTGATGAATTGCTCTCCTACTCAGATATTGCCAGCAAAATTACAGACCCTACTAACCTGCAAACAGTAATGCCATTGGTTGATTCCCATATTGACGACTTTTTACGAAAGCAATTGCCCGAACAAATGCCCATCATCAGCATGTTTATTGGAGACAGCACGATTCGGGAGTTAAAATCGGTGTTTCTGGTAAAACTGCAGGAGCTGTTTCCTGAAATTATGCATTCTTATATGAACACGTTGCAGGATCAACTGAACCTAGAAGCCATCGTTACCGAAAAAGTAGCCGGATTTTCATCTGATAAGATGGAACAGATACTTATGAGCATTATGCAAAAAGAATTCCGGTTTGTGGAAATAATCGGGGGTATTTTGGGTTTTGCCATCGGATTGTTGCAGGTTTTGATCACCTACTTGCAATAGTCACCGACAATATCTGCCAGATTATCCTCGTTTTTACAACTTTATCCATTCAAATTTGTCATATTACCGCCCACATAATGAATATACCATTTACGCTAGAATGGAGTGACCTTTGTATTTCAAAGAATGATTTTATATGAAAAAAGCAGTTTTGTTGGTTTGTTTAACGGTATCGGTGTTGTTTTCGCAGGCCCAATACCCGGGCGCTGGCCGACCAGGCGGTGCCGGAATGGGGTCGCAAAACATGAATATTGGGCATTTCTATGGCAAAATAGTGGATGGAAAAACAGCCAAAGGTATAGACGGGGCGAGTGTACAACTGATTGGTAACAAATTTGATACCGTTACCAAAAAAATGAAACAAGTAATATATAATACACTGATTACTAAGCAAAAAGGTGACTTTAGTTTTGAAAACCTTCCGATTTTTGGCAATTTTCAGATGAAAGTGAGCACATTGGGATACAAGCCCCTTACCATGACGGTAAGTTTCGGCGTTAAAATGCCCGCTGCTGGTGGAAATTTTCAGCAAATGATGGGGATGGTAGATAAAGATCTGGGAAATATCAAATTAGTAGAAGATTCTGCCACCCTGGCGGCCGTAACGGTAACTTCTACCAGCAAACCCTTACTGGAGTTGGGTATCGACCGAAAAATTTTCACGGTAGATAAAAATCTAACAAGTACCGGACAAACAGCAGCCGAGGTGATGAGAAACATCCCTTCGCTAAATGTGGATATTGATGGGAATGTTACCCTAAGAAATGCAGCCCCTACCCTTTTTGTAGATGGAAGACCTACTACCCTTACCTTGGATCAGATACCCGCAGATATTATTGATAAAGTAGAGTTAATTACAAATCCATCCGCAAAATTTGATGCGTCGGGGGGAACAGCTGGTATTCTCAATATTGTTCTAAAGAAAAATAAAAAAATTGGCTATAATGGAGGAGTAAGAACGGGGATTGATTCGCGCGGCCGAGTAAATCTGGGTGGCGATATCAATATCCGCCAGAATAAATTGAACTTGGGATTAAGCGGTAACTTAAACCAATTTAAATCTATATCCGACGGAAAAACCGACCGCGATAATTTATTAACTGTACCCAGCACAGTTAATAATACAACGCATAGTGAAAACATAGGTGAGTTTAAGTTTTTTAGGGGAAGTCTGGACTATTTCTTAGATAACCGAAATACCATTACCCTTTCAGGTAACTATAACCGCGGGAAATTTGAAACTGAGCAAACCCAACAGGTTGATTCCATCGTCAAAGGATTATTTACCGCTTATAACCTGATAGAAAATACCAGCAATCGAATTTTCGAAAATTTGGGAACCCAGCTTAGTTTCAAGCACAATTTCGAAAAAAGTGGGCATAACATTTCAGCCGACTTTAATTATAATTCCAGCAATAGTTCTGGCACTAGTAATATCTCTACCCAAACATACACCAATACAGGTGTTCCCAAAGGGAACCCTCTATTACAATTGAATAATACTAGCGGTAATAATCAGTTTTACACTTTTCAAACCGATTATGAAAATCCAATTTCTGATGATAAAAAACTAGAAGCGGGTTTTAGAGCAGCTATCCGGGATAATAGCAGTATTAATGACCAGTATCGGTATAATGCTGTAACGGGTAAATATGAGTTGGTGCCTTCTATCAGTAGCCGATACAAATTTCATGATGAAGTATGGGCAGCCTATTCTACTTTTAGCTTCAAAAAAGGGAACTGGAGTTATTTAATGGGGTTACGGGCAGAAAGCTCTAATTACCTAGGTACGCTGTTGAACGCTCAAGGCAATGACTCCCTAAGTTTTAAAGTAACTTTCCCGATTAGTTTATTCCCTAGTTTGTTTTCTACTTATAAATTAACTGATAAGCAGGATTTACAACTAAACTATACCCGTAAAATTAATCGACCCAATTTCTTTCAGTTAATGCCTTTCCCGGACTATTCCGACCCACAAAATATCAATGTGGGTAACGCCGGATTAAGACCGGAGTTTACGAACTCATTTGAAATCTCCTACAGTAACGCCTATAAGAAGAATTCGAACTTTTTAGCCTCCCTATATTTTAAACACACAACCGATCTGATTACCCGATATGTTTACAGAGATGTGAATGCTTTAACACCCGGAGATAGTGCCTACTTTAGCACCTATATCAATGCGAACTATAGCTTTTCGTATGGATTGGAATTAACCAATAAAATGCCCATAAATAAGTGGTGGGATCTTACGTTGAACGTTAATATTTTCAATTCAGCTATCAATGCGTCTGTGCCCGGAGAAGAATTGAATAACTCGCTGGTAAGCTGGTTTGGAAAAATGAACAATACTTTTAAACTGCCTAAATCTTGGACTATACAATTAAGTGGAGACTACCAGGCTAAATCTGTTATACCACCCAGCAGTGGCGGTGGAGGCCGAGGTGGTGGTGGCGGTGGTGGTATGATGTGGGGAGGCGGACCACAATCAACCTCACAAGGCTACAATCTTCCAAGGTATGGTATCGATGTGGCTATCCGCAAAGACTGGACTTGGAAAAACGGTAAAACCGGATCATTAACTTTGAGTATGAATGATATATTCAGAACCCAATTGTTTCAGTCATATTCAGAGAGCATCTTTTTTACCCAAACTACGGAAAGGAGAAGAGATCCGCAGGTATTGCGCCTAAACTTCAGTTACCGCTTTGGTAAGTTTGATGCTTCGCTGTTTAAAAGGAAAAGTAGCAAAGGCGATCAGGGTGGAGGAATGTCGGACATGATGAATCAGTAATCGCATAACAAGTAGGCCATATTTAAAAACCGGTAGCGAGTAATTGTTATCGGTTTTTTCCTGTTAGCATAGGAACGAACGAGAAGAGGTCGAAAGATTCTTCGGTAAGGGTACCATCTACTTGTTTGGTAATGCGCAACATGCGTTGACTTTCGCCTTCGTCTCTGGGTATCACCATCATGGCGCCCGGTTTCATTTGGTCAATTAATTTAGGGGGAGTAAAAGGAGCAGCAGCCGTAATAATTACCCGGTCGAAAGGTGCAAAAGTGGGTAACCCTTCAAAGCCATCCCCATAAAAAAACTTAGTTCCGGGATATTGCTGTTTAAAGGGATAGGATTGTTGCAATTGATCGAATAATATTTTCTGCCGTTCGATAGTAAACACCCTGGCGCCCATTTCTGCCAAAATGGTACACTGATATCCGCTTCCGGTGCCTATTTCTAATACCTTACTGCTTTTGGTTACCTGCAATAGTTGGGTTTGATAAGCAACGGTGTAGGGTTGAGATATGGTTTGCCCCGCAGCAATCGGAAAAGCCCGGTCTTCATAAGCTATCCGCTCAAATGCCGAATCAAAAAAATAATGTCGGGGTACTGCTAAAATTGCCTGCAGAACTTTTTCGTCGGTGATTCCTTTTTCACGCAATTGATTCACCAGTTGATTTCTGAGTCCCTGGTGCAGGGGACCATCTTTATACACACTCATAACCTTGCGAAGATAGGTAAGAGAATTTGGCTTTAGCAGAGAAAATAATCTGACTATTTTTCTCAATCAATTTAGGCATACCCCCTCGCATCAGTTCAGGTTCATATCACTGATAATCTGGCTGATTTTATCTTTTAACTGCACTTGTACCTTTTCAAAATCGTTTTTATCGAAAAGAGGTGCCTGCACACTAAAATAAAATTTAATCTTTGGCTCTGTTCCAGACGGTCGGGCAGAAATTTTTGATCCATCAGCAGTTATAAATTGTAACACATTACTTTTCGGTAACTGAATGGGTGTTTTTTCACCCGTTACCAGATTGGTAGATTGTTGCAGTTGATAATCGAGTAAACTTACCACTGGTGATCCGGCCAATAAGGAAGGAGGTTGCTGTCGATAAGTTTCCATCATCTCGGCAATCTCTTTTTGTCCATTCATTCCTTTTTTGGTAATGCTGATCAAACTCTCGTAAAAAAAACCGTATTGAATATAGAGTTCGATTAATTTTTCGAATAAGGTTTTGCCCTTACTCTTTTCATAGGCAGCCATCTCACAAAGCAAGGCAACTGCACTAACGGCATCTTTATCCCTAATTAAACTGCCTATCATTAAACCAAAGCTTTCTTCTCCTCCGATTACATAATTTTTCTTGCCTTCCAGTTCTTTAATTTTTTCTGCAATCCATTTAAATCCGGTAAGCACATTCAGGCAGGCTACACCATTTTGGTCTGCAACCCGGTTAATCATTTCGGTAGTAACAATGGTAGTAATCACCATATCATCTGGAGTGGCAATACCCTTTGCTTTTCGGGCTTCCATCAAATAACTAAATGCCAGCACGGCTGTTTGATTTCCATTCATCAATATCCAGTTACCGTGATTGTCTTTCACACCAATGCCCACTCGATCTGCATCCGGATCGGTACCCAATAATATATCGGCATCCAGTTCTTTTGCTTTTTGCAACCCCATTTGCATGGTTTCGCTTTCTTCGGGATTGGGATAGTGCACGGTAGGAAAATTTCCATCGGGCGTAGCTTGTTCTTCTACAATGGTAACCTGTGTAAACCCATATAATTTCAACACATCGGGCACCAATTGAATACCGGTTCCATGAATGGGGGTATACACAATTTTCAAATCTGACTGCTGTTGTATTACTTCGGGATAAACGCTTAAACTTTTTACCATTTGCATGTAGGCTTCATCCATTTCTTTACCAATCAGCTGAATCAGATGCTCCCCTCCCGAAAACTTTACTTCCGAAATGCTTTGAATCGCTTCCACTTCTTTTATCACATTTACATCGTGCGGGGGAACGAGTTGTCCTCCATCGTTCCAATAGGCTTTATACCCATTGTATTCTTTCGGATTGTGAGAGGCAGTACACACTACGCCAGCTTTACAATTCAATTGACGAATGGCAAAACTCAATTCAGGCGTAGGTCGCAGCGATTCGAACAGGTAAACCTGTATGCCATTGGCAGCAAAAACATGGGCGGTTGTTTCGGCAAAAAAACGACTATTATTTCTGCTATCATGGGCAATAGCAACTGATACTGGCTGATCACCATAGGTTTTTTTCAGGTAGTTAGAAAACCCTTGCGTAGCCATCCCGATGGTATATTTATTAATCCGGTTGCTACCTACTCCCATAATCCCTCGAAGCCCTCCGGTACCAAATTCCAGATTCCGGTAAAAGCTATCGGCTAATTCATCGGGCTGAGTAACTTGCATTTCTCGAATGGTTACTTTGGTTGCTTCATCGTAGGGCCCTTGGAGCCAGCTGTTTATTTTCTCTTCAATAGCACTGTTCATGGTGTTGCAAGATTGGTGAGTATAGAATGCCAAATTAACAATATTTCTCTATTCTTTTCCATGGAATCCACCACAAGGCAATTAATGTGTAAGTTTGAATGCGTGAAATATTTAATACTAATATCCATTTTGCCATTACTGGTGCAAGCGCAGCCTACCAGCGATACGATTGCATTAAATATACATAAACAGCGGTGGGTGGCAGCCGGAATGGCAGCGGGCATTACTACAGGTGTGGTGATATTGTCTAATTACTGGTATCAGCAATATCCATCGGAATCTTTCCATTTTTTTAACGACAATGCCGAATGGCTGCAAATGGATAAAGCCGGACATATATTTACTGCCTATACAGCCGCTAACTGGAGCCGGGCATTATGGAAGTCGACCGGCATGCAACCCCGTCAAGCAGCTTTGGCGGGAGCTATTAGCAGTCTTGTTTTTGTTTCGTCTATAGAAGTGCTTGATGGCTTTTCCAGCGAATGGGGTTTTAGTGGTGGGGATATGCTGGCGAATGTGCTGGGTGCAGGCTTACTGCTGGGCCAGGAATGGGGATGGAAGCAACAGCGGATTACCATCAAGTTTTCCTATCAACCCGTAAACTATGCTCCAGCTGGCTTGCAGGACCGGGCAAATGCATTATTTGGTAACCGCACCCTTGAAAAAATGTTGAAAGATTATAATGGACAAACCTATTGGGCTTGTTTTAACCTGGCCTCCTTTTTTCCTAAAAGTCGGTTACCGAAATGGCTTAATTTATCGCTCGGTTATGGTGCAGGGGGCATGCTGGGAGGTACAGAAAATCAACAAAAAGACGCTAACGGAAATATTATTTTTAGCCGGATGGATATAGCAAGGGTAAGAAAGGGATTTCTTTCAATAGATGTAGACCTAACTACTATCCCTACCCGGAAGAAATGGCTGAAAAATGTGTTGCTGGTGGTAAATTCGGTTAAGATACCTGCCCCCGCTTTAGAGTGGAGTGAGGGTAAATTACAGGCACATTGGCTAAAATTTTAACCGCATTATTCCATGTAAGCGCCCAACACTTCGCCATTTTCTACTTCCACTTGAATATGCTCTTGCAGGGTGGTGGCTACCGAAAGCCCCACATAATCTGCTGTTACCGGAAACTGATTATGCATTCTCTCTACTAATACTAGGGTTTGAATACTAAGGGGATAGCTGTTCATAAGCGGTTTTAAAGCATATAAAAGCGTTCTACCCGAGTTGGTTACATCATCCACCAATAATACATGTTTACCCGAAAAATCGAGGGTTTCACTGATCTCGATGGTATCGGGATGAGATTTATCCATTTGCACCCAAAGCTGGGTAATGGGGTTGGGTATATATTGTTTTAAATAACCGGCAATTTGCGAGGCAATCACTTCTCCGTTTTTGCGGATTCCCATGATAATCAATGGGGCATCATCCCCACTCAATTTTTCGGCTAGTTCCAATGCCATGCGATGGAGCTTTTGTTCGGCCTGAATCTGGGTAAGTATGGTTTTCCTCAAAATCATGAAGTATATTTGGCATAAAATTAAAGAGATTACGCTCAACTTGCCGAAATCCTGTAAAAAATGGGAAACCAGGCAATTTCTATAAACTTTCTCTTATGCAGTACCTACCTCAAGTACTTTTTATTTTGGCCGCCAGTTTTGCCGGATATTGGTTTACCCGCCGCGCCGGAATAATCAGATCACTTATTCTACTGGGGCAGCCTTCCCTGCCCAACGACCAACCTGCAAAACGATGGAAAAATGTGATTTTGCTGGGATTAGGGCAGAAAAAAATGTTCCGAAATTTTCCAGTAGCCATCATGCACCTGATTATTTATGCGGGTTTTATCATCATCAATTTAGAAGTGGCAGAAATTGTATTGGATGGCATTACGGGCCAACATCGGATATTTTTGCCGCTGCTGGGCAATGTATATACCTGGCTAATTAATAGCTTCGAAGTATTGGCGGCAGGCGTATTATTGGTTTGCGTGGTATTTCTGATTCGCAGAAATGTAACCAAAGTAAAAAGGCTGATACATGGCGACCTGCAGGGATGGCCCGCTTCGGATGCGAATTACATTCTGCTGGCAGAAATTATTCTGATGAGTTTATTTCTCACCATGAATGCTGCCGATCAATTACTGCAGCAAACCGGAAACCCTCATTACCCAATCACCGGAAATTTTTGGGTGTCGCAACACATCATGCCCCTGCTATCGGGCGGCAATGAAAGCTCGTGGCTAATGCTGGAACGAACCTGCTGGTGGTTGCACATTCTCGGCATCTTTGCTTTCTTGAATTATCTGCCCTACTCTAAACACCTCCACATTATTTTGGCATTTCCCAATGCCTACTATACCCCCCTTACCACGACTGGCAAGTTTACCAATATGGAGGCAGTTCAGCGGGAAGTAT
>JBIINW010000229.1:0-4126 GCA_044337245.1 Sediminibacterium sp.
TCTTCCCGTAATGCGTCTTTAATTTTGGTTTTTGCCTTGGCAGTAACCACAAATCCCAGCCAGCCTTCTGTAGGCTTTTGTTTGTTGCTGGTAATGATTTCAACCTGATCGCCGCTTCGCAATTTATGACTCAGGGGCACTAGTTTATGGTGTACTTTGGCTCCAATACATTTAGAACCAATGGCACTGTGAATGGCAAAGGCAAAATCCAATGCGGTACTTCCGGTAGGTAACATTTTCACTTCCCCTTTAGGCGTGTACACATAAATTTCTTCTGCGAGGAAGGATGTTTTAAAGTCTTGCAAAAAATCTATCCCATCTGAATCCTGACTGCCCAATACTTCGCGAATTTGACCGAACCACTTATCAAAACGGTCTTCATCGTTGGTGCCCTCTTTATATTTGAAATGGGCGGCCAGTCCTTTTTCAGCAATTTCATTCATTCGTTTACTCCGTATTTGTATTTCTACCCATTTCCCCTGTGGGCCCATTACGGTAGTATGCAGGGCTTCATACCCATTGTTTTTTGGGTTGCTTAACCAGTCGCGCATTCTTTCGGGGGCGGGGTTATATTCATCCGTTATCAGTGAGTAAACCTTCCAGCAATCTTCTTTTTCTTTTTCCAGGGGTGAGTCGATGATTACACGAATAGCAAACAGATCATACACTTCTTCAAAAGCCACTTCCTTTTTTTTGATTTTAGTCCAGATTGAGTGGATGCTTTTGGGTCTGCCATATATTTCGAACTGAAAGCCTGCTGCATCAATCTTTTCTTTTAACGGCCGGATAAATTCATTGATATAGCGGGTTCTTTCCCGTTTGGTTTCTGATAATTTACGCGCTATCTCTTTATAGTTTTCTGGCTCCATGTACTTCATGGAGAGGTCTTCCAGTTCGGTTTTGATATTATATAAACCCATGCGGTGAGCGAGGGGAGCATACACCCAAATCGTTTCCGAAGCAATTTTCAGTTGCTTCTCTCTTTTCATATGCTCTAATGTGCGCATATTATGGAGTCGGTCGGCCAGCTTTATTAATATAACCCGCGGATCATCGGTTAGGGTGAGGAGAATTTTTTTAAAGTTTTCGGCTTGCAAACTGGTATTGGTATCCATTACCGTGGAAATCTTGGTAAGTCCATCCACAATTTTTGCAATCTCGGTACCAAATTCCTGTTCCACATCTTCCAGGGTAAGGTCGGTATCTTC
The DNA here is from genome assembly GCA_044337245.1 of Sediminibacterium sp. Classification (GTDB taxonomy): domain Bacteria; phylum Bacteroidota; class Bacteroidia; order Chitinophagales; family Chitinophagaceae; genus Sediminibacterium. Next base: position 1,209 of record JBIINW010000229.1, read on the forward strand.
CACGGTGTCGTGCAAGAGGGCACAAATGGTACTTCTAACGCCCAGCCCTATTTCTTCTACACAAATCATGGCAACCGCAATGGGGTGCAGGATATAGGGCTCTCCGCTTTTGCGGCGCATGGTTTTATGGGCTTCGGCTGCCATTTCAAATGCGAGCCGCACTAGTTCGCGATCGCCTTTTTTTAATTTAGGCCGCAGACCACGCATGAGGGCACGATAATACCGTACAATCTCTTTTTTTTCTTGTTCGGCATCCAGATTGTATACCGGTAATCCCTCTTTGGTAAGTATTTCCTGTGCGGTTTCCATGCGAACACAAATATACTAAAAAGCCAGGCTATCTAATGCTGAAAGCAGTCGCTCCCAGGTGGGGGGATGATAATTTTTCTGCTATTCCTTTTACCTGCTTTCAGTTGGTTACCTTTGCGGTGATGGCGAGCAATTCAACCCCTTCCGGAACCATTACCCTAAGTCTCTGGAAAAAATTATATGTATTTGTTCAACCCTACCGAAAAGCCTGGTATGGAAGTTGGGTGCTGGCAATCTGTATGGCACTGGCTGCGCCAGTTCGCCCTTACCTCATTCAGGTAACCCTGGATAAGGCGATGGGTAAAACAATTCACTGGCCCCAATGGATTTCCGATAAGTGGCAAAACCCTTTTGCACAGGATGCAGTTACATTTATTGTTATGGTTACCGTATTTCAGCTGCTATTCTTGCTGATGGAAACCTCTGTACGATTTCTGTTTTCCTTTACTTCCTCCCGGCTGGGACAATGGGTGGTAAACGATCTTCGGCAGGCCGTTTACAAAAAAGTAGTGAATCTCGAACTGCGCCAGTTCGATAAAACTCCGATAGGAACCCTCACTACCCGAACCATCAATGATATCGAAAGTATCAACGATGTTTTTTCAGACGGACTGATTCCCATAATAGCCGACCTGCTTACTATACTGATTACGTTGGCCACCATGTTTTGGATCAACTGGAAGCTTACGCTGATTAGTTTAGTGCCCTTTCCCATTATGCTGGTTGCTACTTATTATTTTAAGGAGAGTGTAAACAAGAGTTTTATGCAGGTGCGCAATGCGGTAGCCGAATTGAATGCATTTGTGCAGGAACATATAACGGGTATGCAGGTGGTTCAGGCTTTTTCGGCAGAGGAAAGAGAGATGGAAAAATTTTCGGCTATCAATGCCCGTCACCGAGAAGCGAATATTCGGGCCATTTTTGCGTATTCTGTATTTTTTCCGGTGGTAGAAGTGGTGCTGGCGATCAGTACAGGATTATTGGTATGGTGGGTTTCTGGTGGAGTGGCCGAAGCCGGTTTGCTGGTTTCCTTTATATTATATCTCAACCAGATTTTCCGTCCCCTGCGGGTGATAGCCGATAAATTTAATGTATTGCAGATGGGGATGATTGCTGCAGAGCGGGTAATGAAAGTATTGAATAATCCGGATACTACACCTCCTGATATTGCCCGGGCCTATCAGCCCAATAAGGTGGAAGGAGCAATAGAATTCCGGGACGTATATTTTGGATATGATGAACATCGGGATGTGCTGAAAAATATCAATTTTACGGTACCTGCTGGCACTACGGTGGCATTGGTAGGGCATACCGGTAGCGGAAAAAGCAGCATCATCAGTTTAATCAACCGCCTGTACCCACTGCACCGGGGTAGTATTTTGCTGGATGGAGTTGATATAAATGAGTATGAGCTGGCAATGCTTCGAAAAAATATTGGGGTAGTGTTGCAGGATGTTTTTTTATTCTCGGGTACCATTGCCGACAATATCACCTTACGAAATCCTGCCATCACCCGCGAACAGGTGGTTGAGGCAGCTACTTTAATAGGCGTGCATGATTTTATCAGCCAACTGCCTGGCGGTTACGATTATTCGGTAATGGAAAGAGGCAATACCCTTAGTTTAGGCCAGCGGCAGTTGATTTCCTTTATCCGGGCCTTATTATATAATCCGGCCGTATTAATTTTAGATGAGGCCACCTCCTCCGTTGATACGGAAAGTGAACAATTGATTGAACAGGCTATTGATAAATTAATTAGCGGGCGCAGTTCCATCATCATAGCCCATCGCTTAAGTACCATTCAAAAAGCGGATCAAATAATTGTATTATCCAATGGGGTAATTCAGCAAATGGGTACCCATGAAAGCCTGCTGGCTGATGGTGGAATGTACAAGGAGCTGTATGAGAAGCAATTTCAGGCGACAACTGCATAACAAATTGATAATTAGCACTTTGTGTAATTATTAGGCATTCTCCCCTTTTTTTCGTAAATTCTACCTTATCTGTGTTAGCAGCCAAAAAGGGCGGCAGTCTCCTCTGGACCTTAGCTGGTAAAGAAGTTTTGCACTTTTTTCAGTTTTCAGTCCGGCTTTTCCACGCATCCCCCTATCTTTGCCGCAAATTCAAAAACAGGTATGGTGTTCAGAAGCATGAAATATTGTCTGGTAGCGGTTTTGAGCCTTTTTTTATTGATGATTGCCCCATCCCTCCCTGCTCAGGAAAACCATGAGGCTACCACTCATGAAAATGCGGGTGAAGCGAAGAAAGATTTTGATGCTGCAGAAGTGATTTTCGGACACATTCTGGATAATCATGAGTTTCACCTCACAGAATACCACGATGCCGCCGGTAATCTACATCCGATTTCCATTCCACTGCCAATTATAGTGTATTCTCCTCAGCGCGGATTGAGTGTGTTTATGTCGTCTCGTTTCGAGCATGGTCATGCCACTTACAATGGATACCAATTGAAAGAGGAAAAAATTGAAGCTGTTCGCGAAGATGGATCCATCGACGAAGGAGTAAAACTGATTGATTTATCCATTACGAGAAATGTTGCCCAGATGTTGATTGCTTTGGCAATATTGGTTTGGTTGATGGTATCCATT
>JBIINW010000230.1:0-4114 GCA_044337245.1 Sediminibacterium sp.
CGGATTACAGGGTGCTTACACATCCATCTATTTCTTCAATTGAACGGCTTTTCCCTCTGCCGCAGATCTTCTGGCTGCATCCAGTATTTCCATCACAATCATATTATTTTCTAGGGATGAAAGATCGAACGGGGGGATCACAATTTCTTTTCTGATTACGGCTGCAAAATGTGCAAAAGGATCGTGGAAAGGGGAGGGGCGTTCAGTTAACTTGCTGCTTGTTTCGATGAATCCGTCGTAACCCACTGCCATCCGTTTCCGTATGTCATTCCTGTTATCCGCATATATGACGCCCTTTCTCCCATATACCTCCATGTCTTTTCTGCCGATCGGCCAATTCCAGGAAGCCTGTATGGTGGCCTTGGAATTTTTGTAAACAAGAATAATGGTTGACTCGTCATCCACTTTTGGATTGTTTTCCTGCTGCAATTGCTGGGTTACTCCGATCACCTGCAAGGGTCGTTCTCCATTCATCATCCAGGTGGCTATATTGGCACCATAACACCCAAAATCGGTAATGGCTCCTCCGCCATTTTTAATAGGGTCGGTGAGCCATTCCAAAAACTCAACATTGATGCCAATTTTCAAAGGGCCCCGGTGTCCATCTCTGATGATGAGCTGAGTTAAACTGCCAATGCTATCCTTCTTCAGCCAATCGTTGGCTGTGTGTACCGTGGGGTACCAGCTTGTTTCATAGTTGGTAAGAAGTTGGATGCCATGTTTCTTTGATAAGTCTTCCATCTTTCTAGCGTGTTCCATATTCAATGCCAGTGGTTTTTCCACCATGACGTGTATTCCCAGGGGGGCAAATTTTTCTACCACCCCCAAGTGTTCCTCTATGGTGCCAAATGCAGCAACGGCATCCGGCTTTGCTTTTTCAATCAGCTCGTCCATCGTGGCATACACCAGGTTCATAGGTAATTTATGCTGCTGCATATAGCGGCGGGCTAAATCTGTATTGCTTTCTACAATACCTGCAATTACTACCTTATCATCTGCAGGCCTTCCCAATATCCAATGCACATGGGTATGCGTTAGTCCGATAACCCCGAGCCTGAGTGGCTTGTTTTGTGCACGGGTTGTGTTGATAGAAAATACAGCAACCATGATCAATATGGAACCAATAAGTTTCATGTGACAGGTAATTGAAATGATAAAATTATAGGGCGAATAATTTAAGTTACCCCCTTTTTATGTTTTTACCCAAAAGTAGTTTCGGAACTTATCGAGTAGGTAAGTTAGCAATAACTTTTATCTGCTCTTCTGTACATTTTTTTTTATTAATTCGAGGGGGGCTAGTCTTTTTATAAATCATTGATAACCAATTGCTATAATAATTTATTCTTTCGCTGCGTATTTTCCGAATACCATAGGCTTACCAGCCTCCGAAAATTGAACAGGCATCAATTTTATCTTTAATTGCAAAGTAGAGGATAACTCACTTTTAAGCCGCGAATACTCAGCCTTCGGGGGAAGATAAGTTGCGGAATAGGGGTTGCCAATGAGGCTTGATGTTTACTTATAACTTCCCAATCCTTTAATAACCTAGAACTGCGGTAGTAATCACATTATATCATTTTACTTTAGGGGGTAGTTTGAAAATTCGTATAAAAAATTTAAACTTTAGAATGAAGCAGATTTTGGGGGAACTTACAGACCTACATTTGGGAATAATAGCTTTTATATGATTGATTCAAATTGATTTAGGAGTTATAAATTTACGGTAGCTTATAGCATGAATACCATTACCCTTCATATCCCCGCAAAAGACGGATACCCGCTCGCAGCTAAACTTAGGCAGCCTACTGGTGAGTCAAAAGGTATCATTCAAATCAATTGTGGTACAGGCATTCCACAAACCATCTATCATCACCTGGCCGACTACCTCGCTGAAAATGGCTACACTACCATCACCTATGATTATCGCGGCATTGGCGCTTCAAAACCAACATCCCTCAAAGGGTTTGAGGCATCAATGACCGACTGGGCGCAATTAGACATGACAGGAGTACTTGCGTGGATTATACGTGAATTTCCTAATAAAAAAAGAATTCTTATTGGGCACAGTTTTGGTGGTCAAGTTGTGGGTCTCATGGAAAATAATCACCTGATTGATCAATTATTTCTGATAGCCTCCTCCACCGGTTACTGGAAAGATATGGCACCACCCGCAAAATGGATCATGCCAGCCCTTTGGTACCTGTTTATTCCCTCCGTGACAAGCATTTTTGGTTATGGAAATGCCCGCATCTTGGGAAGAGGAGAAAACCTGCCCAAAGGTGTTGTGCTGCAATTTCGGAAATGGTGCATCGACCCAAACTATTTTATACCCGACTTTAAAGAAAGCAAAATTCAGCTTTACTTCGATCAAATAACCATCCCAATTAAGGCCATTCAAATTACCGATGACCCCATTGCCAATCCAATCACTTTCCATAAAATTTTAGCATATTACCGAAATGCACCCATCACTATCGAAAGAATTAGTCCAGTCAGTGTTGGCGTGAACCAAATCGGTCATAGCGGTTTTTTTTCGAGAAAATTCAAAGACACCCTCTGGAAAAACCTTTTGAAAGATTTATCAACATCCAATAATGTTTAAGCCACACTTTATTTTTTCCGAGGCTTTCGCCAATATGTAACATCTTCATAGTTTTTACAATTTAATTTATCCTCCAACCACAACCCTTCTTGCTGCTCTTTCCCATTATTTTTCCGGATGGCAGAAAAGTTTTTAAAATAGTAATAGGCTGAGTATTCTTATAAGAATCCAAAAAATCAGTAAAGACTGTCCTTATTTGCATAGCTAAGGATTCCAAAATATATTTACAACACTGAAGATTTTTGTATTTGAAATTGTGGATAATAAAGGGTTTAAAAATGAACTATTTTGCTGTTTTATCACCCCCTCCCAATCCCTCCAAAAGTTAGAACCCGTGGCATTCATCCCTACATGTTATTTTCTAAAATAACAGCTAAAATGTAAAATGCCGACCTGTGAGGGTCGGCATTTTTGTTAGAATAGTATCTTCTCTCTCTTTCTTTTTTGAATGTATTCGTAAGTATTTATTCTATTTTTTTAGCCGAGATAATTTCTTTTAAAATATTTTAACGATGCAGGATTTTAAAACACCACTTTGTTTGATAAAAGGTTACCATTAGCATCAAAGGCAACTAAGTAGCGTGTATTGTTTGCATTAATTAAAATTAAGTTACCCATGCTTACTCCATTTACATTCATCATATCTCCGTAGTTAAAAATGTAATTTGGAAATGTATTGGATAGGGTAGTTAATACTTTTGAAGAAACGGTTGATTTTTCGATATCTTCTAGTTGACAGTTTACATCGCAAATTGACAAGTGTTTTTGCAGTTCCAGATTCTTGTTGAAAACATTCGCAAAGCCACCATTATTTTTCGAGATAACAATTATTGCCTCTTCTTTTGTTTGAAATGCTCTTACTATTATATCATCCGGGTAATTGTTTGTCATATAGTTTTTTATCTCGTCTGGGAGTAAATTAAGGTTAACAACATCTCTGTTGTTTCCATCCCGATCTTCAAAGAGTCCTCCGATATGCCAGCCATCGTTATCTAAATCGGCCCATTCTCTTTGTTCAAGTACCTTTTTGAATGATCCAACAAAGTTAAATTCAAGTGCAACCGGCCTTTCATTGTATCTGATTATCGAAACATACGATTTTAGATTGCCATCTTTATCAGAAATAGTATAGGCACTTAACTGATCATTCTGCTGATAATTTTCCGTTTGATATTGTAGCACTGCAGCAGGTAAGGTGATTGCAGGAATTTCATCCCGGAAAAGTTCTCCATCACTAGTGTACATAACATAAACAGAATCTGTTTGGGTGTTTGCGAATCCATTGAGTGCTACTGAAATAGGTGTAGATGCTGAGATGCTGGTTGTAGTTGTTTCAACTGTAGGGGTAGGCGATACTGATGAGAGTTCTTTCTTACAAGAGCTGAGAATAGCGAGGGCTGCCATGATGGCAAAGCAACGCTGGATAGAGTTAAGGTTTGTGTTTTTCATGGATTGGATTTTGGATTTGTAAAAATTATCTAAAGCAATATTTCCTTTCGGCAAAGGTTGCAG
>JBIINW010000275.1:0-3060 GCA_044337245.1 Sediminibacterium sp.
TTTCAATATTTGTTTTTACGTATAAAAAGTCAATGTCCTTACTGTCTTTTGCAAGATACTTGTCTGCAATGCTACCTGCTTGTGCGAATTGTCCGATTTGAAGTAAATCATTTGCTAACTGTAGTTGATTTTCTTTGGTCTCTCCTTCTTTAGATATTTTCTCTTTCAGAAAATTAAGTTCTCCGTATGTGTTTTCTTTTAACCCTCGTATTTTGTATAGTTCTAATGAGATTTGAATTACCCAGTCGCTATTGTCAGAACGCTCCATCATTAGTTGTTGCTCTGTCTTTAAGTTAATTGTGTCGCCCAAAATATTATAGATTAATGCTAACGCAATGTGAGGTCCGACTTTAGTTTTTGTTTCGGGGTAATTACTAATTTTTTTCGCAAGTGATTTGAGTTCTTCGGTCGGTGGCTTGTAGTTAGTTTTTACAATTGCTTTAATGTCATTGTCAGGTAGTCCTGTTGCTTTTAATAGAACAGTTTCAGCCTCATCCAAATGTTGGAAATAGGAGTAAACTTTAGAATGATAAACAGTCAGCCCCATGTAAACTTTGTTGTTTTCTGATTTGTCTTCAATTGTTCCAATTGCTTTCTCAACACTACTAAGTGCAGATTTATAGTCCCTTTCATTTAAGAAATGTTCCATTTTTTCAATATAAGTATCAAGGTCGTCAGTTCCCTCAATTAATACCCCGTTTTTATATTTCTTTTTGGTTGTTATTTTTCCGTTCTCATCCCACCAAGTCCATTCCCCGTCTTTCACTCCATTTTTAAAAGCCCCAATCATTTTTTGTTTTCCGTTCTCATACCAATCTTTCCAAGTTCCGTCATTAGTTTCTCCTCTTAAAATTCCTTCTTGCTTTTTTTGCCCATTTTCATAATACCATTCCCATTTGCCGTCAGCGATACCAGCATGATAAATTCCCTTTTTGTTTATTTTACCATTTTCAAACCACCAAATATATTCGCCTTCCTCTTTACTATTTTCAAAAGCACCTTGCCTAATTTTATTTCCATTTTCATACCAAGCAATCCAAACACCTGTTTTCTGTCCATTGACAAGCTGTCCTTCTACTTGTTTGTTTCCACTTGGATACCAACCTTCAATTTTTCCGCTGATTTTTCCGTCTTTGTATTCGGTTGAACTTTGCTTTTTACCATTGTCATTATATGCAATAGCTTGTCCGGAGAAAGGCTTGTCTTTCCCAACTTCATAAGAAAGTCCATTCCTTTGTTCTAATTTTTTTGCGTCAATCTGTTGTCCTGCCACAAAGAGTGGAAAAAGGAAGCAAAGGAGTAAGTGATATTTTTTCATGTCTAAAAATTATTTTTTATTTCTGTCTGTTTGATGTTGAATTGTCGTCATAGCATTGCGGCTAACTAGCTTATACCCGCTATTCTATAGCGCATATACATCCAAAAAAGGTAGATATGCGCATGTTTGTGGCGGGATATTCAAATGTAATTATTTTATTATAAATCATCAAAAGGGCCATTTATCTGTTGCAAACTCTTTGTACTTACATGTGTGTATATCTCAGTGGTCTTGCTACTGCTATGCCCCATAGCTCCTGTATATACTTCAAATGAGTAACACTCTCCAATAAATGAGATATTAATAGCCGCCGGAATAATACTCCCAACGACCATTATTGTTTTCTACTATTACAGAGCGCAATCAGTAAGTGCAAACAGCGATAAATTAAATCAATATACTTTTTTACTTATCCAAAAGGCTGATCAATAGAAATACTTTGCGCACTGAAAAAGCGGGGGCCATTTTCGGTGATATACAGACAATCTTCCAGCCGTATCCCAAACTCTCCCGGAATAGAAATCGTAGGCTCATCGCTAAAACACATCCCTACCCCAATGGGGGTTGTATTGCCTTTTACAAAGTTGGTCCACTCGTGCCCCTCCATGCCAATGCCATGTCCGGTTCTGTGAGGTAGTCCGGGCAATTTATAATTTTTACCATAGCCTGCATTTTCAATCACTGCGCGGGCAGCTGCATCAACTACTTCACAGGGTGCTCCTAACCGAATGGCTGCAAAAGCGGCATCCTGGGCTTTTTTCTCCAAGTTCCACACTGCAATTTGTTTATCGGTTGGTTTTCCTACCACAATCGTGCGGGTGATATCAGATGCATATCCTAAACAGGAAGTTCCTCCATCTACCATCACTACATCCCCCTCCATTATTTTTTGAGGAACAATACTTCCATGCGGAAGGGCTGAGTATTTACCCACCTGAACAGAAGCACTGCCAGAATATCCAAGCTTATCATAAGCTGCCGAAATATTTCTGCTCAGCTGTGCCTGCGTCATGCCGGGTTGAATAGAGGCAAATGCAGCTTTATACGCTTCAATGGTAACATCATTGGCTTTTTGCATCAAGGCAATTTCAGCCGGGGATTTATACATTCTGCAACCAGCAGTTATTGGGGTAGCATCTACTATTTCTATACCACTGGCTAATTTCTTCACGCCATCTGCAATAAAAAATCGTACTCTTTCTTCCATGCCGATTCTTCTAAAGCGAATTCCACGGTCTTTTATGATACCGAGAATTAAGGCGTAAGGACTTTCATGTTCTTCCCAACAGCGTACCTCATCTCCAAAAACCGGATTAATCAACTCACGGGCCCTGTCTTCCTCAAATTGCGGACAAACATAGGCGATGGCTCCTTTAGCTGGAATTACCACTCCAAAAGTTCGTTCACTCTGTCCCCACCTAAGCCCTGTAAAATAGTTACAGGAAGTTGTGCCTTCTAAAAAAATACCATCTATTTTATTTTTTTGCATGAGGTCTTGTGCCTTGGCAATCCGTTGTTTTCTTTCTTCAACCGAAATGGGCACTGCACCGTTTAAAGAGGGTTGTAAGGCTTCAATTTCGGCAGGAAGCGAATTGTTAACCGATTCATTGGAATGGGTATTTCCGAATAGGGTAGGGGTAATGCCCATTGCACCTGCCAGCACCCCGGTTTTTTGTAAAAAAGATCGCCTGTTCTGTTTCATAGTAAATAGTTGTATTTATTAAAGATATTAATAAAACGAA
>JBIINW010000231.1:0-4086 GCA_044337245.1 Sediminibacterium sp.
GGGCTCTAATACCGCGAAGGAAGCTACATCAGTATGCTCCTGGGTAGCATCGGTGCGGCCAGGGGTGAAAGGAACGGTGATGGCATGGCCACCTAAACGAGCGGCTTCTTCTATACCGGCTACTCCGCCTAATACAATGGTATCGGCTAGAGAAATTTGTGCGCCACCTGCATGGGCAGCATTAAAGGTTGTCTGTACTTTTTCAAGAGTATCTAACACAGTTGATAACTGAGTGGGATTATTTACAGACCAGAATTTTTGTGGAGCCAGGCGTATGCGGGCACCATTGGCACCGCCGCGTTTATCGGAACCGCGGAAAGTAGCTGCGGAAGCCCAGGCAGTTGATACCAGTTGGGCAACCGTTAAACCGGAGGAGAGCAGACTTTTCTTCAGTTCGGCAATCTCAGCGTCGTTTACTAAAGCATGACTAACAGCCGGAACAGGATCTTGCCAAATCAATATTTCTTCGGGTACTTCCGGACCAGCATAGCGGGTACGTGGACCCATATCGCGGTGGGTTAGTTTAAACCAGGCGCGGGCAAAAGCATCAGCAAACTGATCAGGGTTTTCGAAGAATCTGCGGGAAACTTTTTCGTATGCAGGATCAAAACGTAATGCAATATCGGTCGTAAGCATAAACGGTGCATGCTTAATTGATGGATCATGCGCATCCGGAACAGTACCTGCACCCCCATTGTTTTTGGGTTTCCATTGGTGAGCACCGGCGGGTGACTTGGATAATTCCCACTCAAATCCAAAAAGGTTTTCGAAATAGTTATTACTCCATTGGGTAGGGGTGGTAGTCCAGGCACCTTCTAATCCACTAGTAATGGTATCGCCCCCATTTCCAGTTCCGAAAGTATTTTTCCAACCAGTACTTTGTTCTTCCAGGGTAGCACCTGCGGGCTCTCTACCCACATATTTAGAAGGGTCGGCAGCACCATGTGTTTTACCGAATGTATGTCCGCCGGCAATCAGGGCCACGGTTTCTTCATCATTCATCGCCATGCGTCCGAAAGTTTCGCGGATATCTCTGGCGGATGCAATTGGGTCGGGATTGCCGTTGGGTCCTTCAGGATTTACATAAATCAATCCCATTTGAACGGCACCTAATGGATTATCGAGCTGACGATCACCGGTATAGCGTTTGTCGCCCAGCCACTCTGTTTCATTTCCCCAGTTCACATCTTCTGCGGGTTCCCACACATCTGCTCTACCTCCGGCAAATCCAAATGTTTTGAATCCCATAGATTCCAGCGCACAGTTACCGGCAAGAATCATCAGGTCGGCCCAGGAAAGCTTTTTGCCATATTTCTGTTTAACCGGCCAAAGTAATAAGCGGGCTTTATCGAGATTGGTATTATCCGGCCAGCTATTCAGGGGTGCAAAGCGCTGTTGACCTGCGCCACCACCTCCGCGACCATCGGCAATCCGGTAGGTTCCTGCACTGTGCCAAGCCATGCGGATAAAGAAAGGACCATAATGACCATAATCGGCCGGCCACCAATCCTGTGAGGTAGTCATGCAAGCTTCAATGTCTTGTTTAACAGCAGCCAAATCGAGCGATTCGAAAGCAGCTGCGTAGTCAAAATCCTTATCCAATGGATTGGATAGTTCTGAGTGTTGGCGAAGGATATTCAGTTTCAGTTGATGGGGCCACCAATCGCGGTTAACTGGGCCGGCTCCGGCACTTTGTTTAATCATTCCTCCTGAGAAGGGACATTTCGCAGCATTGTTATTTTCCATTGTTTATTTATTTAATAGGTACGATGTTAATTGGGATAATTTGTTTTACCGAATCCGGGTACAAAATTAAGCTATTATCTGAAAGGAATGCAATCAAAGTAGTTGACACACACAGGGGTAGGGGAAGAAATTGTGTACAACTTTTAATGAAATCTATAAACAAAAGAAAGGGTGTATGTGAGTATTGCCTTAGGTTATTCTATTCTGTAAGCCTTTGGGTAGAAATATAGGCATACAAGAGGGGTGTTAAGTCTTGAATAATAAAAAATTAACGGTAGGTTTTTAAGCCAGGGGAGATTTTTGTATACTTGTTGGTTAGGCTACAATTTAAATACCATCATTAGTTTCTACATAGGCAGGGTTAAATCTTTGCCAATGTTTATCATATTGAGAGGTATGTAAATACCAAACGGCTGCGAAACTTACCAAACAACACACAACTACTAACGGAAGCATAGTGAAAATAAAAAAATGCATAACACCGAAGATAATGGGTAAAATGCCAATCAAAAGATTGATTAAAAAGTTGGTACCTCTGCCACTTGAATATTCCGGAACGGAAAAGGGTAATTCTTTAATAGCAACATAGGCAGTTAAGTAGGTGATTACTACTAAATTTCCAATAGCCAACAATAGATTGGGGATGGCAATCCAACCCAATAGCCAAATCCCTAATACAGAGCAAAGTAGTAAGAAAGGTGCTGCAAATTTTAATAAGATTGATTTTACGGTTCCAGTTATGATGGCTCCGGGAAACCGGATGGGTGCTACATAGAAAATCCAGGCAGCTTTAAATTTTTCTGATGTTTTGCTATTATTAAGGGCTCCTATTAAAAAAAACATCGAAACATATAGCATCGAAATTAACATTAGCTTGATAGCAGATTCAGAATCGGATACATTACTTAAAGAAACATCTTTTTTAGAGTAAATCATCAGAAATACATATACAACGATATAGCCAAGGCCAGGATAGGTTTTTAATTTAAAATCCCTGCTTCTTGCGGTGAGTAGCCAAGTAAATTCAAAACCCATTTTTTCAGCCCCTTTACGAGTAAATTTTTCTGATAGCCATTGGTAATATTTTTTTCCGGAAGGTTTGGAGGTTTTCTTTGCAAGAGATGACTCTTTAATTGGGGATGCTTTATTTTCTTCCAATCCGGAAGTGTTGATGCCAGCCAACTTTCGATTGAAGGAAGGGGCAAAATAAATAATCATTACCCGGATAGAGATTATGGGAACTATAAAAGCAAGGGTAGCTGCAACTATGCGGATTATGCCACCGCCATCCAAGCCCTGATGTAAAATTTGCCAGGCTGCTGCAAACCAATATGAGGGAATCAATAAACTGGATATATTTTCAGGAAAAGAATAGGATTTGAAAGATTCACTACCCATCCACCTTGGAATGAGTTGATAACCACCATAAATAATAACAGCTAGCAATATTTGGAAATTGGTGACAATGTTTTTAAAACGTTCAATGGATGTGTATTTCAGCATCAACAGATAAAAAACATTTAGAAAGAAAACGGTAAAGAAAATGATAAAGGGTATGAGAATTACAAAACTGAATAGTGCTCTCCATCCATCCGAAAAGTAGAGGGTTACCGCAGCAGGAAGGGCAATTGGGATGGCTATATCTAAAATAAAAATAATTAAGTGTAAGATGCGAGATATAAGGAAAGTTCGATCGTTTACAGGTTTGGGAAGTATAATCTGATTGTCCTTTCCATCCAGTAATACTGCAGTAAAATCTGTAATCAGCATAAGCGAAAGGATGATAATGAACAGCGTAAAAAGTATTACCAATTTCACTAACTTATTAGCATCGGTAATAAGCGGGAATATTAATACTATCCCCAGTAAAAGAGATAAAAAAAAGCGAAAGATTCCGATAAACTTCGAGGGCTTGCCTTCCGCTTTTTTGTTTTTCCTGTTAAGGTGAATGGGCCTGCGATCATCCATCAGCAATTTAGCCGTGAGAATCGCCCTTAATTGGGCAATATTTACGCCCATTCTGGTGTAGTAACCCTTGGGCAATAAAAGCAATTTGAGTAATATCTTTTTCAAGTGGATTTTCTTTAAGGATGTATGGCCTCAATTAAGTCGGAAGCAGCATGCCCCATGGTATCATTGGAAGTGAGCTGGGCGAATATATTTTCCAGACTGCTATTATTACCCGATTGTGCTTGTAACTCTTGTATCGTGCCCTGCGCAATTACCGTTCCCTGGTGGATTAATACAATTAGGTCGGAAACTTTTTCTACCACATCCATCATATGACTGCAATAAAAAATTGTTTTTCCTTCCGAAGCTAATTTAGAAATCAGATCTTTA
>JBIINW010000232.1:0-4084 GCA_044337245.1 Sediminibacterium sp.
TTAAGTTCACTTCAGTTGTAGGTGAAATACTCGCTGATCTTAGTATGTATGGTAAAACACCTTTGCCGGCTCAGTTTCTGCAGGCAGATCGGCTCTCAGCCATTAAATAGTTACCTGATTAATAAAGTAAGTGTTTTTTTTCGGGCTTTTTCCATCCGGCACGGCTGGCATAGGGCACAAAATAAATTTTCAGCTGTGCCTGACTCTCATACGCTACCCAAAAAATTTTCTTGTTAGCCTGTGAAGCATATTCGGTGAAAAACCATTTGCCCTGGTTGCTGCCTGTTTCGCTGGCATATTTTACTTTATATACAAGGAGGTCGGCCTGGCTCTCGTACTTAACAACCAATACTTTTATATCTGCCTGGGATGTATAGGGAACAGCAAATATTTTTTGTGCAGCTATTGAATTGGTTACTAAGAAACTGATGAGTGCTGCCAAGTAAAAACGACACATAAGTTTGGATTGAATAGCCTAGGTAAATTACATTATTTTTGAGCACGCAAAGAAATTTTCATTTCTGGGGTACTTAAGAATAGGGTACTTTCTCCAGGACCAATCTTTTCTACCACCAGCTGTGTCGTAATTCTTTCTTTCAGGCTTTCTACGTGGCTGATGATGCCCAACATTTTATTCCCTTCTAATTGCATACGTTCTAACATTTGAATAGCATTGTTGAGTTCGTCGGGACTAAGGCTGCCAAATCCCTCGTCAATAAATAAACTATCGATTCGTATATTTTGTGAGGCCATATCGCTTAGGGCCAGCGCCAGCGCGAGCGAGATTACAAAACGCTCTCCGCCAGACACACTGTTGATTGAGCGGGTTTCGTTCCCCATAAATAAATCGGCTACCCAAATCTGGTCTTCATTTTTTGATTTATCGAAGGTTATCAGTAAACGGTACCGCGGCATGAGGTTTTCCATTCGACTATTAGCAAGGGCCAAAAGTTGTTTGAGGGTTATTCTTTGAACAATTTTATTAAAAGTATCTCCCCCAGCATCGCCTATTAGATCATTGAGTTTAGAAAATAGATGCTGGCGCTGATGTAACCTTTGAAGTTCAGCCATAAGCGATGTATGCGTCTCTTTTGCTTTTTCATTGTCTGCTAACTGTTGTTGTATTTTTCCTCTGTTTTCTAGTATTTGCGTTTTTTGATTATTGAGCGTTTGCAATAATTCATCTAGGTTTTTATTATCAAATTCAGGATGAATTAGAGCAGTAACCGTTTCCTTTCGTTCTTGGAGAGACTTCAAATCGGTTTCTGCCGCAACTCTTCTTTTTGCTAATGTGTTTATTTGTTGCTTCCATTCAGCAGCAACAGATTCGGGAACCAGCGCTGATTTAAAGGCCTCCATTGAGGTAAACTCGGCAGCTGTTAGCGCTTCGTTAACTTTGGCGGCCAATTCAGTTATTTTCGATGCAATTTTTTTCTCTTCCTGCGCCAGTAATTCTTGTGAAGAATAAGCAGCTGATAATTTTGTTTCATTAATTACCCAATTATTGCGCAATGTGTTTTGAATAGTATCTAACGGAGTTGTGTTAAACATCAAAATGCGTTCTTGCTGT
The DNA here is from genome assembly GCA_044337245.1 of Sediminibacterium sp. GTDB lineage: Bacteria > Bacteroidota > Bacteroidia > Chitinophagales > Chitinophagaceae > Sediminibacterium. The sequence goes on from JBIINW010000232.1 coordinate 1,571, forward strand.
TTCTTATGGAATAATTGTTCGTTTTGCAATTGTTTAGTGAGGCCTTCTAATATATCATATAAGGATGCTTCTTTTTCTGCCCAAAGTAGCGACGCCTTACTCTTCTCGATGGCTGCTTCCATTTCCGAAATTTGTACTTGCAAATTTTTGGGGGAAGGCATTTTGTATATACCAGTTTTTTGCAAAATGTCAGTTGCTTTTTTGAGGATATTGCTAATTGAATCCTCGTTGTTTTTTATATCTCGAGCTGCATTTTCAATTGTATTTGTTTGCCCCTGCAGTTCTCGTTCTGCTTCAATTTTGGTAGATTGTAAGTTTGCAACTAAAGTTACTTTCTCTTCAAACTCCTTTTCAATTACTGATGAAATTACCGGCATATCCAGAAGATAAGGGTGATTCGTAGAGCCACAACAGGGGCATGGCTCACCTGAACGTAATTTACTTCGTGTACTTTCGAGCTGGTGCATTTCGCGAAAGCGATTGAGTTCTAGTTGTATTTGTTCTAGTAGTGTCTCTTCCTGAACTAATGTATTGCTTACCTGTTTGTGTAATCCAATTAATTTGGTTTGTGCTTCTTCTAATTGGCTTTTCAGCAATACTAATTCCTGATTTTTGTTTTCCAGCTGCGGAATGTTCTCTGCTGGATAGCGCAACTCCTTCAATAGTTCGAGCGTTCCCGTTTGAAGGGCAATTTGGTTGGTAAAGTAGTCGACTGCCAGGATGCCTTGGGGGATATTTAATGTCCATACTGCTTTTTGTTCTTGTATCCATTTTCCCAATCCATCCTGATTAATTTTGAGATAGGGCGTTATTTTTTCTTGCAAGCTATCTGGTAAGGTATTATATAATTTTCGGTTGCTGGCTTTATAACTATCTATTGTGCTTTTTAGCAGTTCAATTTCTCTATCTAGCGAAGCTACTTTGGTTGTAAACGCATCTAATTCAATCAGAAAACTATCTTTATTTATGGACTTATTTATTTGCTCAGCAAGCTGGGTGATATAATTTGCTTCTAAGTTTAACAAGGTGTTGATCTCGGCCTTTTTTCTTTCTATTTTGTTTACTTGTTCAGTACCTGCCTCCGTTATCATTTGCCATTCTGAGTAGGATGGTTTAATTAGAACAGCCTTTTCATATGCTGTTAGTTTTTGTAAGGAAGGTGCCAGCGAACTTTCTTCTTGTATAAGATTGGCTAAAGTTGCACTTTCAGATTCTAATCGATTGTTAATCTCAGTTAGCTCTATCCTTTTTTCTAGCTGAACGGAAATTCTTTTAGTGTCCTTTTCTAGAGAATCCAGGTCTGACGAAAATTTGGTTAGTTCTTCTGTTATACCAGCTATTTCCGCATCCGATAATAAGGTAATATTACTTTTCTTGCTCTCTTGGAAGGCATAGGCATCTCTGGCTTCTTTATATTTTTCATATACTTTTTTGCCAATTTCTCTATACAAGCCGGTGCCGGTGATGATTTCCAATAATTTGTACCGGTCTTTCTCCTTAGCAGTTAGGAAATCATCGAACTTGCCCTGACTGAGCACGATGGCTTTCGAAAACTGTTCTTTGGTCAGCCCTATAATCTCATTAATTCTGGCTTTTGTATCTGTTCTTTTGTCCGTCAGCTGCTTCCAGTCAGATGCAGCATCTTGTATACTGAGCTGGTGTTTATATTCATTCCAATTTCCGTTTCTATTTTTACTGATAGACCAATTGGCCAAATATTTTTGTTGATTTACTTCAAAAACTAATTCAGCATAGGCGTCGGATGTTCCCTGTGTTACTAAAATATTGTTTGACTCAATGCCACCTTTTGTGATTTCTTCTAAGCGGGGAGTATAGGAATATAGGGCAAGTGTTATTGCATCCAGCAGCGTACTTTTTCCTGCACCGGTAGGACCCGTTATAGCAAAAATCCCAGACTCGGCAAGCGTTGGGTGCGTAAAGTCAATAGTAAATTCGCCCTTGAGTGAATGCAGATTTTTTAATCGGAGTGCAATTATTTTCATTGGTCGGCTTGTAATTGGTCTGCTAATATTTCACGAAATAATTCCAGCAAAGCGGGCTGTTGGTCAACAGCTATTTTGTCTTTCAGTAACGATTGAAAAACATTTTCAGGATCTAATTCTTTCACTTGTTCTACGGCAGATGTTGCCAGCAGATAGGCTTCATTTTTATCGTGATATTGAATGCGGGTATTCAGCACTCGAATATTTTTTTCTTTTGGCAATGCCTCTTTCCATTTTTCCAATTGTTCTTTTACGGTCGGATTAAAAGCAGGTTCTTCAATTGCAATATCAAGTAGGGCAGTGAGTGGGTATTTGCATTTGAGCGACTGAATTTTTTCTGTTATCTGCGCCAGTGTTCCTTTTACCTGATAGAGTGACCTTGATTTGGGAACTGGTAAAAATTCCTGCGTAATTTGGCTGTTTTCTATTGTTAATCGGATTACCTTATGTGGGTACTGATTTTCTGAAAACCCGAGGGATACTGGGCTGCCGGCATATTGAATCCGCTCAG
>JBIINW010000233.1:0-4073 GCA_044337245.1 Sediminibacterium sp.
GGCGCTGGGTAGCATAAGCTGGATTTTAGTGAAAGACTGGCCGCTGAATTTTGGTGGTAAGCCGAACTTCTCCCTGCCGGCCTGGATACCGATTACGTTTGAGTTAACGGTATTATTTGCTGCAGTGGGCATGGTACTTACTTTCTGTTATCTCTGTCAGTTAGCCCCCTTTGTTAAAAAGCATCATTTTCATCCCCGTGCTACCGACGATCTGTTTGTAATGGTTATTGAGTGTACCGAAAAAACCAATGTGGATGATTTACAAGCTTTTCTTAGTGCTGCCGGTGCAATTGAAACCGATGTGCAGGTTGCGGAAGAAGGCTGGTGGCTGGGTACCTATGATAAAGATGAAACAACATTTGAAAACAGTAACCCGGTGGTTGCTTAATCTAGAATAATAAAAAGATGAATAAACTATCTGTATTTCTGTTGTTGGCTGCTGTTTCGGTGCTGGCCGCTTGCAGTGATGTTAAGCGTAAGCCAGGAACGGTTTATATGCCAGATATGGCGTATAGCCGCGCGTATGAATCGTATTCAGACCACAGCAACCTGACTGCAAAGAACATCAATTACACCGCGCGCCCCGTTGCCGGCACTATTTCTCGTGAAGAGGAACTTCCTTTTCATATTGCTATGGATGCGGCTGGGGATACCACCAATTATGACGCCTCAAAAGCAGTAAAAAATCCGATTGAAAGTATGTCGCCTGCTGAAACAAAAGAAGCTGAAAGACTCTACCTGGTTAATTGCGCTGTTTGCCATGGTGCCAATCTGAAAGGAAATGGACCCTTATATAAAGACGGGGCAGGACCTTATCCTGCAAAGCCTGCTTCCCTGGTTGGGGATGCCAAATACGAGAACATGCCAGCAGGACAAATGTTTTATTCGGTTGCGTATGGTAAAAACCTGATGGGTTCTTATGCTTCTCAATTGTCTAGAAAGCAACGTTGGATGGTAATTAAGTATATTAAGGATAAACAGCTGGAAGGAAATGCTGCTGCTACCGCAGTTGCTGATACTACCGCAAAAAAGTAATGGAATTGATTAGCCGGCAACGGCAAAATGAAATAACAGCATAAAAGAATTAAAATGGCATCTATCAGAGACCAATTTGAGATACCCGGTAAGATGAAAACATGGTCACTTGCTTTGATCGGAATCGGCGGAGCTGCCCTGCTATATGGTATGTTTACCAAAGGCTTTAGCGCAGATGAGCACGAGCAAACCCATTTCTGGGGTACTTTAATGTATAACACCATTTTCTGGACGCTGATTTGCAATGCCAGTATGTTCTTTATCTGTATCACTACCCTAGCAATGGGTGGATGGCAGCAGTCATTTAGACGCATACCTGAAGCCATCTCTACCATGGTGCCCATATTTGGTGCCATAACCTTTGCAGTACTGATGTATGTGGTATTAGGGCATAAGCACCATATTTATCACTGGCTCGATTCGGAAGCAGTAGCAAAAGACCCTATTTTAAAAGGAAAAGTCGGATTTTTGAATCCAACGTTCTTTATTATCTGGACTACCCTCGCCATCGGTTTGTGGAGTGTATTGGGTTGGAGAATGCGCCAAATCAGCAGAGAGGCAGATGAATCCTCATTTGACAATGAGTCTGGCGCCCGTTATATTTTAAGAGGCACTATTCGTGCGGCAATATTTACGGTATGGTTTGCCCTAACTGTAGGTTCAACCGTTCCTTGGTTGTGGATGATGAGTATCGATGCACACTGGTATTCTACCATGTATAGCTGGTACACGTTTGCAAGTTCTTTCGTGTCGGGCATGAGCTTAGTAGCCCTTTGGGTAATCTATCTGAAAAATAAAGGGTATTTAGAATTAACCACCCAAGAGCACCTGCACGATATTGGTAAATTCATGTTTGCTTTCTCTGTATTCTGGACCTATCTCTGGTTTTCGCAGTATATGCTGATCTGGTATGCGAACATACCCGAAGAAACCGTTTACTTCAAACATCGGGTACAGGGACCTTATAAAGGCATCTTCTTTTTGAACCTGATTATCAATTTTATATGTCCTTTGTTGATTCTGATGAAACGTTCTGCCAAGAGAAATTACACATTGGTAACTTTTATGGCAGTATTAATCATCTTTGGGCATTGGATTGATTTTTATCAGATGGTAATGGGCAGTCTTTCTAAGGAACACGTAACCCTGGGATGGCTGGATTTTGGAATACTGGCATTTTTTGTAGGTTGTATGATATTCTTTGTAAGTAGATCACTGGCTTCTAAGCCCCTGATTCCAAAGTATCATCCATTCCTGAAAGAAAGTATTATTCATCAGGTTTAAACGTAATCAAAGTAGAAATTATCCAAGCATTAACTGAATAGAATATGAGCATTTTATTAACAATCGCGGTAATTGCCCTCATCTTTATAGTTATTTTTCAAATAGCTAAGGCGAGTGAATATGTAACCGTTTTGAGGGGACAAGGGAAGGGTATGCGGGAGAGCAATAAAATCAATGGTGCGTTGATGATTGTATTTCTCGTACTCGGATTAGTAGGGGTTTGGTATTGTAATGATTTATACTTTGGTAAAACACTGCTGGCATATGATGCTGCCAGCGTAGAGGGTGCTCGTGTAGATTCCATGATGTGGATGACCATTGCAGTTACTGGATTCGTTTTTATCATTACCCAAATTATATTATTCTATTTCGCCTATAAATACCAGCAAAATGATGAGGGTAAAGTGTATTATTTTGCCCACAATAATAAGCTTGAATTTATCTGGACTATCATCCCTGCCATCGTATTAACTGTATTGGTGGTGGTGGGTTTACGCAACTGGTTCCTCTTTACGGGTGAGCCACCTAAAGAAGCGATGGTAGTTGAAATTACCGGCAAACAATTTGGATGGATTTATCGCTATCCAGGAAAAGACGCTGCTTTTGGCAAAAAGTATTTCAAAAATATTGATCCAGCTACCAATTCTTTAGGAATTATTTGGGAAGATAAATTAAGCCACGATGATCTGGTTTCGGAACAAGTGATGTACCTGGTAAAGGGCAAGCCCGTTAAACTGGTAATTGGTTCCAGAGACGTAATTCATGATGTGGGTCTTACCCATTTCAGAATGAAAATGGATGCGGTTCCGGGTATACCCACTACTATGTGGTTTACACCAAAGTATACTACCAAGGAAATGAAGGAGATTACCAATAACCCCAACTTCGTTTACGAAATCAGTTGCGATCAGATGTGCGGAAATGGTCACTACTCAATGAAGGGGGTGATTGAAGTGGTTGATCAGGAGGAATTTGATTTGTGGATGGCTAAACAAAAGCCTCAGTATTTGGTTAATTTTCCCGACAAAGATCCCTCTGTAGCACCCGTTGCTGATTCTACCAAACCGGTAATCGGAATGGCAGCTCCTGCTAAAAAGGAAAAAGTAAACATGTAATAAAACGAAATTCGGCTCTTTAATAAAGTAACTTAATATAAAGCAAACAGTATGAGTCACGAAGTGGAAATACACGCAGCAGGAGTGGGAACAACCCATGAAGCGCATGGCCATCATGAACATCATGAGCACCATGATACATTCATCACCAAGTACGTGTTTAGTCAAGATCATAAAATGATTGCCAAACAATTCCTGATTACAGGAATGTTTTGGGCAGTATTGGGTGGTTTAATGAGTGTATTGTTTCGTTTACAACTGGGATACCCCGATTCCACTTTCCCCTGGTTGGAAACCATTCTGGGTAAATGGGCCAAAGGCGGTCAAATCACTCCCGAAGCCTATTATGCGTTAGTAACTACCCACGGAACCGTACTCGTGTTCTTTGTGTTAACAGCCGGATTAAGTGGAACATTTGCCAACTTCCTCATACCATTGCAAGTAGGTGCGAGAGATATGGCTTCACCATTCTTGAATATGCTCAGCTACTGGTTCTTTTTTATAGCTAGTATCGTTATGTTATCTTCTTTGTTTGTAGAAACTGGCCCATTCAGTGGCGGATGGACGGCCTATCCTCCTTTGAGTGCATTGGGTGATGCATCCCCCGGTTCTAAAACGGGGATGGACCTCTGGATTATT
>JBIINW010000056.1:0-14153 GCA_044337245.1 Sediminibacterium sp.
TGCCAGTTTCCATTCGAATTGGTAGCGCCAAAGTAGAGTGCAACCAAAAAATAAATCAAGGTTACCCAAAGTGTAATGATAAATACATCAATTAATTTACCGGTAATAAATTGTTTTCTGCTCCAACCGTCTATTACATTTTGACGGTGAGTTTTGTATTGAAATTCATTGGTGATGAGCATTATTACCAGTATAGCCGGCAATAAAACAAAGTAGGAAGAAAAATAGGCAATGGTTTGCCAGGCATTGGGGAAGCTGAATGGGTTACCCAGTATCATTTTGGCAATCATCTTTGCATCGCTGGTACCTTCGGTAGCATTTGCGTAAACGGAGTGAGCTGCCACAATGGTTGCCGGATAGGACAGTGCAACTATACCGATTAGAATCCACCAAGCAGGATACTGCTTGATCTTCATCCACTCTACTTTACCGATATGTATAATATTGCGAAGCATGCTTAATGGGTTAATTCTAGGAAAGTTGTTTCCAGACTCTTTTTATGCAGCGTAAGTTGCCGTAGTGCAATCCCTTGCTGAAAACAAAAGCGATTGATTTCTTCCAATTTTATCTCACCACCTAGGGCATGCACTTTCAGCATTTCCCCTTCTATTTTCATAGAAGCAATTCCGGGATATCCCTGCAAGATTTGCTGTAAGTGTATCAGATCCGCTGCATCCAGGTGAATGATTTCTTCTCCGCTCATTAAGTCGCGGATACTTCCGCTGGTAAGCAGTTCCCCTTTTTTAAGAATCGCTACATGGGTGCAAACTTTTTCTACTTCATCTAACAGATGGCTTGCCATAATAATGGTAGTTCCCTGTGCAGCCAATTGCTGAATCAGGTTTCGAATTTCGGCAATGCCTTCCGGGTCTAAACCATTGGTGGGTTCATCGAGTAATAGAATGGAAGGATTGCCCAGTAAAGCTGCAGCAATTGCCAACCGCTGTTTCATCCCTAAACTATAAGTGCTAAACTTGCTATTTTTTCGATGTGCTAATTTTAATTGATCTAAGATGGCATCAATCTCAGCAATCGTTCCTCTGCCACTAATTGCGCTGGTGATTTTGAGATTATTGTAGCCAGACATATAATGATAGAAATTGGGGGTTTCTAAAAAAGCACCCAATTGATGTCTGCTGAGCGGCTTACCCTCTTTACTTACCCATTGAATAGTTCCGTTATTTGCCTGTAAAATTTGCAGCATAATTCCCAGCAGGGTAGATTTGCCGCTTCCATTGGGCCCAAGTAAACCAAATACACTTCCCCTAGGAACCGAAAAGCTCACGTTTTTCAGTGCCTGAATAGGGCCGTACGATTTGGAGATAGCTGAAACCTGTAGGGTAATGTCCATAGCAGATAATGCAAGTAGATAATAATCTAAAGTTAGTTGAAATAACAAAGGGGTCGCTAAAAAATGGATAGGCTTACCTTATTTATAGATAAGCGGTAACGTGATTAGTTGAGCGAAAACATGATTTCTAGCAAACAGCAACACAAATAATTAATTCCTTACCGGCTTTCCTGTTTTTAATACCCCCTGAATCCGCTCCAGTGTTTTCTTTTCACCACATAAGCTCAGGAAAGCTTCTCTTTCCAAATCCAGTAAGTATTGTTCAGATACCAAGGTTTGTTCACTTAAATCTCCGCCACACATTACATACGCCAGTTTACGGGCAACCACGGCATCGTGGTCGGAGGCATATTTTCCTCTCCACATTCCATTGATACCAGCTAATAGCGCGCCCAGTGCCTGCCTGCCCAATACTTTTACATCGGTTCTTTGAACTGGCATCACATAACCGGCAGAGGATAATTCCAGTACTTCTTTTTTAGCCTCCGCAATGCGGCGACCAATATTCATGATCACTTTATCTTTTCCGTTTCTTAATATACCCATACCATAAGCTTCGTGAGCTGAGGTAGCTACTTTGGCAGTTGCGATTGAGAAAAATCTTCCTTTGAGTGTATTGGTCTCCGGCTCATCGGCATGTAATTCATCACTGGCCCGCAAAGCAAATTCTTTGGTACCTCCGCCACCTGGTATCAGACCTACGCCCATTTCTACCAGTCCTATATAAGTTTCCGCTGCCGCACAAATAGCATCGGCATGCATATTCATTTCGCATCCGCCTCCCAGGGTTAGTCCATGGGGCGCCGTTACTACAGGAACCGATGAATACCTCAGTCGCATCATAGAATTTTGGAACATACGAATGGCCATATCCAGTTCGTCATATTCCTGCTCAATTGCCAGCATAAATATCATACCTACATTGGCACCCGCACTAAAGTTGGCTCCGGAGTTGGCTATTACCAGTCCATTAAAGTTTTCTTCTGCCAGTGTAATCGCTTTATTTAAACCTTCCAACACTTCACCGCCAATGCTGTTCATTTTCGTGCTCCATTCGAAGCCAGCAACCCCATCGCCAATATCATACATTCTGCAGGCACTGTTTTTCCAAACCAGTTTATCTGCATGGTGTTGCAACACAATAAACGCATCCCCGCCCGGCATGGGCTGATAGCTGCCAGATGCAATATCATAGAAGCATTTTTTACCATTTTCGATTTTATAAAAAGTACTACATCCTTTACTCAACATTTCTTCTACCCAACCCGCTACCGGATAACCAGCTTTTTTCATAGCGGTAACGGTAGCAGTTACACCCAGCAAATCCCAGGTTTCGAATGCACCAATTTCCCATCCAAATCCGGCCATCATGGCATCATCTAATCTGAACAGGGTATCAGTAATTTCTGGAATTCGGTGAGATATATAAGAAAAGAGACCATAATGAAACTTTCTGAAAAAATCACCAGCTTTGTCTGGTGCTGCTGCCAATAGTTTTATTCTTTCAGGCAATGAGTCAATCGGTTTGGCAGCTTCCAGCGATGCATAGCGAGCTTTAGTTCGGGGCGCATATTCCATGGTTGCCAACTGAAGAGTAAGAATTTCCTTCCCGGCATCGGATTTTATTTTTTTAAAAAATCCTTGTCCAGTTTTATCTCCCAACCAGTTGTTCTCCACCAACTTGTCTAACCAAACAGGTACCTTAAATGTGTCGCGAGATTCATCCTTTGTACAGTTATCATAAATGCCTTTGGCAACTTTTACCATGGTATCAATACCTACTACATCTGCGGTTCGGAAAGTAGCGGATTTGGGTCGGCCCATAATAGGACCCGTAAACGCATCCACCTCATCAATGCTAAGGGAAAGTTCTTCCATCAGCCTAAAGATGCTCATCATACTAAACATACCTACCCGGTTGGCAATAAATGCAGGGGTGTCATTACACAATACGGTTGTTTTTCCTAAAAAAATATCCCCATATTCCATCAAAAAGCTAATAACTTCTGGATCTGTATCAGGGGTGGGAATTATTTCGAGTAACCGCAAATAGCGGGGTGGATTAAAGAAGTGAGTACCGCAGAAATTCTTTTTAAAGTCGGCTGATCTTCCTTCGCTTAACATGTGAATGGGAATTCCGGATGTATTAGAAGTGATCAGGCTTCCGGGTTTGCGGTATTGCTCTACCTGCTCATAAATTAGTTGCTTAATGTCTAGTCTTTCCACTACCACTTCAATAATCCAGTCGCAACTGGCAATATCCTTCATATTATCGGTAAAGTTTCCGGTGGTAATCCGGTTTACCACAGCTGGAGTAAAAACGGGCGAGGGATTGCTTTTAATGGCAGCCTGTAATGCACCATTCACCAATTGGTTTCTCTCTTTCAACTGGGTACTTTGCGCAGCAGCTGGAGGCACCATGTCTAATAATAACACGGGTAACCCAATACCTGCAAAATGACAAGCAATACGCGAGCCCATTACGCCACTGCCTAATACGGCCACTTTTTTGATGGTTCTTTTCATACGGTGGGAAACTTTTGCGTAAAATTAGTTAGTTATGCAACTATTTGTGTCAATTCCGAAAAAAAAAGTCGTTCGATTCAATAAATCGGCCTGGTAGGGGCATAAAAAAACCCTTTTGAGGTTCAAAAGGGTTTTTAGGCATTTACCAACATCCGAATGAATTATTCCTCCGAAGGAGATGCCCCCTTGTATGCCATATAAAGGCAAACAAGGTACACAGTCAGTAATACATAAACAAGCATAAAAGGGGGGTTTGTAATTTGAATTTAACAATTTATTGTATTGGGTGTTGACTTTTTTTTTATTTTTTTCAATCTTTTTCAACTTTTAAGGTAAATGGGCGTTTTCATCGGTAAAATAACCGAATTTTATAAATAAGCGTCTATTTCGCATGGCTATCCGGCTATTTTTTGCTCAATAAATAGCTATCACTTTCCATTTTTTTAATTTTTTTTCTGGCAATTAATCCTGTTCATTTACCGCTGTTTGTTTGCATTTGCCATTCAACCTTATCGGGTTTGCCATGCTGCTGAATGTTGTAGTTTTGTAACAATGAAAATTAACCCGGAACTTATAGAACATTTGTGCGCACTTTCTAAGTTAGCCGTTGATCCCGCTGAAATTGAATCGTTGCAATCAGATCTTGAAAAAATGGTTTCATTTGTAGAGCAGTTACAGCAGGTTGATACAGCTGGTGTTTCTCCGCTATTGCACATGAGCAACCATACCCAGGGACTGCGGGATGATTTGGTTGCAGGGATGGTTACCAGTGAAACGGCCCTTTCCTATGCACCGGAAAAATTAAACTCATTTTTTACAGTTCCCAAGGTTATTGCTAACCCCGCCAATTAATGAATATGAATAATGTAATTATCAAGCTGGAAGATATTCAGAAGAGCTATTTTATGGGTAGTCAGGCTATCCCAGTTTTAAAAGGTATCACACTGAATATCCACCAAAACGAATATGTTGCCCTGATGGGCCCATCCGGAAGTGGAAAGAGTACCTTAATGAATATTTTAGGTTGTTTAGATTCTCCCACCGGCGGCAGATATGTTTTAAATGGAAAGGATGTAAGTAAAATGCCCGATGATGATTTGGCAACCGTGCGTAATACGGAGATTGGATTTGTATTTCAGCAATTTAATCTCTTGCCCCGCTTAACGGCTGCCGAAAATGTAGCCCTTCCTCTGGTATATGCAGGTATCAATAAAAAAGACCGCATAGAAAGAGCCATGGAAGCTCTTAAAAAAGTAGGGTTGGCCGATCGTAGTCACCACAAATCAAATGAACTTTCTGGGGGACAAATACAGCGGGTTGCGATTGCGCGAGCCGTAGTGAATAATCCTTCCCTGCTGCTGGCGGATGAACCTACCGGTAACCTAGATTCAAAAACTTCTGTGGAGGTAATGGAAATATTTGCCCAAATTCAATCATCGGGCAATACGGTGGTATTGGTAACCCACGAAGAAGATATTGCCGCTTATGCCCATCGCGTAGTAAGATTGCGGGATGGACTGATAGAAACAGACACCACCAAAGTGAAACAACCTTCGCTGGTATAATCGCTTCTCCTTTACTTACTGAACTTTTGCTATTTATCTTTGTTGCAGTTAAGTATTAATTTCGGATATGTCGATGAAAATATATACCAAAACAGGGGATGCAGGACTCACTTCTTTAATTGGGGGAACCAAAGTGGTTAAGAGCCACTTGCGTATTGAATCATACGGAACCGTTGATGAATTAAATTCTTACATTGGCTGGGTTAGGGATTTACTAACTGATTCCCATGTTCGCGAGATTTTATCGGAAATTCAGGACAGGCTTTTTACCATTGGTTCATCCCTGGCCTGTGATCCCGAAAAGGAGCCGGCAATGAAGATTCCGGATCTGCTGGAGTCGGATGTTTTGTTATTGGAAAAAGAGATAGATGCAATGAACGGACACCTAGAACCTATGCGTTCGTTTATACTTCCAGGTGGCCATACCACCATCTCAGCGCTTCATATTGCCCGTTGTGTATGTAGAAGAGCCGAGCGTTGCAGTGTTCAGTTACTCGACAATCATCAGTTTGTAGAGCCCCTGGTGATCAAATACCTGAATCGGTTGAGTGATTATCTATTTGTGCTGGCAAGATACACGGGCTGGCAGCTGCAGGTAGCTGAGATACCCTGGAAACCAAGGGTTAGGTAATGCTTACTTTCTTTCTTCCCATCTACTTGTTCTGAGGATTACAGCATCTGGCCGTCTTTCATCTCTAACATCCGGTCGCTCAGTGCAGCCAGTTCTCGGTTATGGGTTACAATTAAAAAGCTTTGTTGAAATTCTGCCCGTAACGATAAAAATAAATCGTGTAGTTCTCGGGCATGTTTACTGTCTAAATTGCCGGTAGGTTCATCTGCCAATACCAATTCTGGTTGATTAATTAAGGCCCTAGCCACGGCAACCCTTTGTTGTTCACCTCCCGAAAGCTCCCCTGGACGGTTTCTTTCCTTGCCGGCAAGTCCCAATTTACCCAACAAAAAAAAGGCCCGTTCTTCGCACTGTTGTTTATCTGTGCCGGCTATCCAGGCAGGAATACAAACGTTCTCCAGCGCAGTAAACTCGGGAAGTAAGTGATGGAATTGAAAAATAAAGCCCAGATTCCGGTTCCTAAATGTGGCCAATGCCCCTCCGGTTAATGTGTGCAGGGCGGTGCCATTTAGCAGTATAGAACCACTATCTGCCTGGTCGAGCGTACCCAAAATATGTAAAAGCGTACTTTTTCCAGCGCCCGACGAACCCACAATACTCACAATTTCCCCTCGGGTTAGGGATAAATTGACGTCTTTTAACACTTCCAGACTACCATATTTCTTGCTGATGTGTGCTGCTTCTAGCATCCCAGATTACATTATTTGTATACAAACCTACAAAAGCCGGGGTATAACTGGCCTTTTTTCACCATTTTCTTTCTCATTGGTTGAAAATCTACATTGGGTGGTATTGTTTATACGGCTACATTTGCAAAAAATTAAAACGATTCCTATGTTCTGGACATTAGAATTGGCTAGTTATCTGGAAGAAGCTCCCTGGCCTGCAACCAAAGACGAATTGATTGATTATTCCATCAGAAGCGGAGCACCTCTGGAGGTGGTTGAAAATTTACAAGAGCTCGAAGACGAAGGCGAAGTATATGAAAGCATCGAAGACATCTGGCCGGATTATCCCAGTCAGGAAGACTTTATGTTTAATGAAGATGAGTACTAATATACTTTCCCTTCATCGTTTCTAAACTTTATAAAAAAGGCTATCCGCCTCTGGTGGATAGCCTTTTTTATTTTTAAGAGTTAGTTTATTGGGGCTTAAATTTTATCTTGAAATATAGTAGCACCAGTGTTAGTATTAATACAATGGTATTGGCTAATAGCACGGGTCCGCTATTAATAAAATATCCATATGCCAGCCATACCAGGGTGCTGGTAACAACAATCAACACCATCCAGGTGCTTAGGTCGCCCACACTTTTAGACTTCCATGATTTATACACTTGTGGAATAAAAGTGATTGATGTAAGAAATGATCCGAAATATCCGATTAGTTCAATAGATGATTGCGGTAAACTGAAGAGTAGTTGCATAGTAAATATGTTATTCGGTGATGCCTATTTTATTCATAACCAGGTCGCTCACGCCGGTATTGGAAAAACCACCATCGTGAAATAAATTCTGCATGGTAACCATTCGGGTAAGGTCGGAGAAGAGGGTGATGCAATAATTGGCACAATCTTCTGCGGAGGCATTACCCAGGGGGGCTATGGACTGCGCATAATCGAAGAAGTCGCCAAATCCTTTAATGCCGGTACCCGCCGTGGTTTTGGTAGGTGATTGCGATACGGTATTGATGCGCACTTTTTTGGTTACGCCATAATGGTATCCAAAACTGCGTGAGATAGATTCGAGCATGGCTTTGATGTCGGCCATATCTGTGTAAAATGGAAAGGTTCTTTGTGCGGCCATATAGGTAAGGGCTACCACACTGCCCCATTCGTTGATGGCATCCAGCTTCATGGCAACTGCCAGCATTTTATGTAACGACAAGGCTGATACATCTATCCCCTTTTGGTAATAGTCGTAGTTGAGTTCGGTGTAGGGTATTTTCTTTCTGATATTCACACTCATCCCTATCGAGTGTAATACAAAATCTATTTTACCTCCTAAAATTTGTTGCGATTCGGTAAACAGGTGGGTAAGCTCTTCGGTGCTGGTAGCATCTGCCGGAATGATTTGCGAACCGGTTTTTTCGGCCAATTTTTTTATTTCTCCCATCCGCATAGCAATGGGGGCATTGGTTAACACAAATCGGGCACCTTCTTCATGTGCTTTTTCTGCTACTTTCCAAGCGATGGAATTTTCATCCAGTGCCCCGGTAATGATGCCGGTTTTTCCTTTGAGTAATTGGTAAGCCATAATTTGATTAGTTGAATGGGCATTTATACCACAAACATAAAGATTTACTTGTAAACCTGTGGAACCGGTTAGGAATGAATCAATTCCCTGGCATTGGCCAGTGCAGCAGCAGTAGGTTCCTCACCGGATAGCATGCTGGCAATCGCTTTGACTCTTTCTTCCTCATTCAATCTCCGAATACCAGTATGGATAGTAGATCCCGAAGCTTCTTTATACACCCAAAAATGGGCATCCGCCTTTCCGGCAATTTGTGGTTGATGGGTGATGCAAATCAATTGGCGAGTGGCCGTCATTTCCTTCATAATCATTCCCACCTGCCGGGCAGCCTCCCCACTAATGCCGGTATCTATTTCATCAAAAATCAGGGTAGGCAATTCAATCGAATCGGCCACCAGCGATTTAATACAAAGCATCAGTCTGCTCAATTCCCCGCCACTGGCCACTTTTTTTAGGGGCTCCATTCTGCCCGATTGATTGGCATCAAATAAAAAATCTATCTGGTCGGCACCGGTTTCGTTGGCCTTACTTTCTTTTATTTGAACCTGTATGGAGGCATTGGGCATACCTACCCGGGTGAGCAATCGCTTTACTTCTTTTTCGAATGGAAGTGCAACTTTTTTTCGCTCGGCTGATAATCGTTCTGCCAATTTTACCAAAGCCTGTCTGTTCTCTTCAGTGCTTTTTTCCAGCGCCACTCTTTGCTCCACCTTTTTTTCAGCATTGGCGAGGGTAGTGCTTAGGGCATGCTGAATTTCTAACAATTCATTCGTTGTTTTTACTCCATGTTTCTTATACAGCTTATACCCGTCTGCCAGTCGTTGATTGATAAAGTCGGTCCTGCTTTCATCTACCTGGCACTGATCTTTTATTTTTTGTAATTCATCTGCAATATCTCCTAACTCAATATGCACAGATTGTAATCTTTCTGATAAGGAGGCAAGTGCAGGCAGCAGACTTGCATAAGATTGCAGCAACTGGGTACTTTGCTTTAATTGGGGTAACAGCGGCGTTTCTGCATCGCGAAGCAGAAAACTGATGCGATCAATGGTTTGCTGAATATTGCCTGCATTATTTAAAACTGTTAATTCCTGGTCGATGTTTTCCAGTTCCATGGGCTTTAATGCCAAGGCAGTCAGTTCATCCAGCAAATACTGCTGATAATCGCGTTCTTTGGCAGCCTGTGCTTCTGAAGCAATTAATTGGTCCAGTTCCTTTTTATAGCTCGCCCATTGATAATAAACCGTTCGGTAATTTTGTAAAAGCTCGGGTTGTCGGGTTAAAGCATCCAATACCTCTTGTTGAAATTCGGCTTCCCCCAATGCCAGTGTATCAAACTGACGATGCAGATCTACCAATAAACCTGCCAGTTCACGAATTTGTTGCAGACTAACCGGCGTGTCATTGATAAATGCTCTCGATTTGCCATTGCTGGCAATTTCTCTTCTCAGCAGCAATTCGGGTTCATTTTCCAAGTCATTCCTTTGTAAAAAGTCGGCTATCCCAGGTGCAGTGGCTTTACTGAATACGCCTTCAATACAACATTTTTTTTCTCTGTTCAATAGTACATTGGTATCTGCCCGGTCGCCAAGTATTAAGCCCAGTGCGCCCATTAAGATACTTTTACCTGCTCCGGTTTCTCCGGTGATAATGTTCAGCCGATCTGAAAATTCAATTTTCAAATCATCAATAATTGCATAATTCTGTATATGGAGATGTTGCAGCATTTCTTTAATTAACAGCGTTCAGGCGCAAGCACTTCAAATGTCGGCTTTTCCTGCAATTTAGCACAGGGTATTTGGTTCAGCAAATGACGGGTGAAAATACGGGTAATTTTATTCCCCTTTGCAGCGGGCAATACCAGCTTTCGCCCTTTGATCGAGGGAATTCTTGTATTCGTGGTTTTCCATATTCAGGCATTGCTGATACAATTCAATGGCTTGTTGTTTTTTCCCACGTGCTTCATACAGCTGACCCGATTGCAGTGCGGCGCGGGCAGCAAAATATTCTGTTCGGTTTTGTCCCTGCTTAATGGTGGCAGCATAATTGGCTAATGCTTCCTCTGTTCTGCCCAAAGCATCATATACCCTTGCCATTCGATATAGATATTCTAATTTTTCGCCCGGGGTATCGAGGGGCTCACCGGGAGAACCGGTTAGTAGTTTCAGAGCTTCATTTTGATAGCCTCCATCACTCAACAAACGGGCTTTCAGCAGCCACCGGTTGGGCCATATACCCGATTTCGCATCGGCCAATGCCTTTTTATCTGCATCCGAATCGGTGCTGCCATTTTTTAGTACAGCCTGTCTCATTTCCTCAGCACGAGCCGTATTTCCCACCAGCCAATAACACCAGCTTAGTTTTTGATAGGCATCTTTTACATAAAATTGCCCCTTAAATTGATGCAGAAATGATTCAAAATGCCGGGCAGCATCAGAGGTTTGCAGATGATACAATTGGGCAAAACCCATTTCAAAGTCCCAAATACCCGTAGCCAGATAGTCGGAAGTTTGGGATCGGTTTTTCATCAGCAAGGTTGCCTGTTCTGCCTGCTGGTTGTTGAGCGATAAATTTACCGCCATGTAAAGATGCAAGTGATTGTTCACCAGATCTATCCGGGGGTTTCGTGCGAATTGCAGGGCTTCTTCTTTTTTATTTTCTAGATAAAATAGTAGGTAAGGATAAATATAGGCCGCTTCGTTGTAGAATACTTTTTGCCAGGGATCGCTGCCAGTTACAAAGGATCGTACCGTTTTCATCCCTTCTGTTAATGAGCCCTTCATGCCTAATATGCCTGCTATCCAGCGGAATCCTTTGGGAATGGTTCCGGTTACCGCTTGCAGGGCTCCATACGGAAGATCGTTGGGCGTAAAAGTGGGATAGCGTTTTTTGTTCTCTTTTATCAATAAATAGCTTTTCCGGCAATCCCAGGCTGCATCCCAAAATTTACCGGCTTTAATAACGGAAGCAGCCCTTTGCAAATAAATCATACTCTGGCAGTATAGAAAAAAAGGGGAGGAAGACGGGCCCGACTTTATTTTGTTAAGCCTGGCTTCAAACTGGGGAAGTCTTTTCTTCAGTTCTGCGGGGTCTTCATTTAAAAAAAGGGTGTAGAAGTCGATGTAGTTATCGAGCAATTCTGGAATCAGGTTGTTCGGATTTTGTTGTCGGGCTTTTAGTACAAGCGATTTTCCGGCGTTTAGTTTCAGGCGGGTTATTTCTTGAAATGCCTGCTGACAGGTGCTGTTAAATTCAAAAACAGGTTGGCTAACAACCAGCAACGGGCAAAGGATGCTCAAGCATACTATTAGTAGGAATTGTTTAGCCATATCCCTTTAATAAGAAAGGGCTGCCCTTCGGAAACCCTTTCGATATAATTTACTCGCACCGGAATTATTCCCGTACTAGCTTATTTTACTTCAATAGAACTGTTCAAATCACCATCTACCAAAATTCTACCACAGTTTTCACAAACGATGATTTTTTTGTGTAAACGGATTTCACTCTGGCGTTGAGGAGGAATGGAATTAAAACATCCGCCACAGGCATCTCTTTCAACCGGAACTACGGCTAAGCCATTGTGGTAGTTTTTGCGAATACGATCGTAGCTATAAATCAAACGGCTGTCGATATGTGCGCGGGCATCACTGCTCAACTGATTGAAATGATTTTCTTCTTTTTCTGTTTCAACGATGATTTTTTCCAACTCGCCTTTTTTATGCGCCAAAACGCCATCCTTAACTGCAATTTGTTTGCGGGCAGCATCCAACACTTTCACTTTTTCGGCTAACTCATCATTGGCATCACGGATATTTTTTTCGCAGAGTTTGATTTCCAACTGCTGCATTTCAATTTCTTTATTGATAGCCTCGTACTCCCGGTTGTTCTTTACGTTGTCACTTTGTTTTTCGTATTTGGCAATCAGGGCTTCACTTTCTTTAATAGATGCTTTTTTGCCATCTATGTATTCAGTAATTCCATTGATTTCTTCCTCAATGCGCACCTGGCGGCTTTTTAAACCCTGAATTTCATCTTCCAGATCGCTTACTTCCATGGGTAATTCACCCTTTAAAATCTGAATCTCATCTAATTTGGAATCAATTTTCTGCAATTTCAGCAGGTTCACCAATTTTTCTTCTACGGAGAAATCTTTAACGGCTGCCATATGAACGGTTGATTTTTATGTGGGTTAAAACACCAAAAGGTAAAAAATATCTGCTAATTAACTTTTTTTAACCTTAAAACGCTGATTTTTATCTGCAAAACAATCATTTTCATCGTCAGCCTCCCGTGAAATAACGCACCGGATTGGTATGAATACCTGATTTAAGGACGGCAAAGGTAGGGAATTTGCGTTGTAAAATATCCACCAGTAGTTCCGAAGTATATTGTTCGCTTTCCCAATGCCCAATATCGGCCAATACCATTTGTTGATTGGCATCAAAAAATTCATGGTATTTGAGGTCGGCCGTTATATATAGGTCGGCTCCGGCAGCCAGGGCTTTTCCTATCAGAAAACTGCCGGCTCCCCCACAAAGGGCTACCCGATGTATTTTTTTATTGAGTAAGGGGGTATGTCGAATAACCGATAAGGAAAAGGCGGTACTTAGCAGTTGCAAAACCCCTTTTTCTTCCATGGGTTCGGGTAATTCGCCTAGTAACCCACTGCCAATCTCGGCCTGTGTATTTTGTAGCAGCACCCAATCGTATGCCACTTCCTCGTAAGGATGGCTATCTATCAATGCCCGCATTACCTGCGATTGCAAATGGGCCGGTACCAGCACTTCTAGTCGGGTTTCGGCTACAGCGGTTCTTTCCCCTGGCTTCCCAATGGTAGGATTCGTTCCCTCTCCCCCAGTAAAGGTTCCGATACCTTCCATGCCAAAACTAGCTTCTCGATACAGTCCAATAGCTCCCGCACCCGCCTGAAAAAGGGCTGCTCGAACTGTTTCCAGCTGTTGGGTAGGCACAAATGTGTGCAGTTTGAGGAGTTGTTGGAGTTTTGGTTGTAAAATAGTACAATTTACCAGTCCTATTTTTTCGGCAATTTTTTGATTAACTCCGGATAATACATTGTCTAAATTGGTATGAATGGCATAAATCGCCACGTCATTTTTGATGGCAGTAATGATAGTTTTCTCTACATAATTCTTGCCATTGATTTTTTTTAGTCCCCCAAAAATAATCGGATGATGGGCCACAATTAGGTTACAACCTTTTTGGATGGCTTCCAGCACCACTTCTTCGGTTGCATCCAGGGTACAGATTACCCCCGTACATTCCCAATCGGGCATTCCGGTAAGTAAGCCCGCATTGTCGTATGATTCTTGCAAGGATAGGGGAGCTATCAATTCTAGTTCCGAAAGTATGGAGCGGATTTGCATGAACGAAAGGGTAGATGAAGCAATAAAATTAACCTAAAACGGTCAAACCCAAAACTCGGGTTATCTTTACCGTATGTTACCTGCCTATTTATTGCTGGATGGTAAAAAAATCAAAACTGGGGAACCCCTGATTTCGGTAGATAACCGAACATTTCGGTATGGGGATGGCTGTTTTGAAACGATGAAACTGGTGAAGGGAAAAATTCAGCTTTTTCCATTTCATGCCGAGCGCTTGTTTTATACGATGGAACAATTGCAAATGGAATGTCCCCCACATCTATCGGCCGCAAAATTGGAGCAGCAAATTATTCAAATAGCCCAGGCCAATCGTCATGGAGATAATGCCCGAATTCGGCTCACTGTTTTTAGGGGGTCGGGTGGATTATTCGATCCAGAACCCCCGTATCCGCATGTTCTAATACAATCCTGGGAAGGACCGGAACT
>JBIINW010000057.1:0-14082 GCA_044337245.1 Sediminibacterium sp.
CCAAACTTACCGAGGTGTCGATAACATATTTTTCCGACTCATTTCGGAGGGAATCAATCCTGTATTGCAAACTGTCTTTTGTTTGTGCATTAGCGGTTATTGACAATATTCCCAAACCCAGTAAAAACAGGAAAATATATTTATAGCGATGTTTGATTTTCAAATTTTTTATTTTAAAATTAGCTGATTTTACTGAAATTCACTCATCCGTGTTTTTGAACCTTATTAATTTGCCCTATATTTAAAATTAAATTACTTGTATGAAAATAATTGTTGTAGCCATCGTTTTGCTAAGTACATTAGGTAATCTATCTGCGCAAAATAGCTATCCCATTATTCCAAAGCCAGCCAGTCTGGTTACTGCCGAAGGCAAACAAATTATCAAAAAGGGAATGAGTATTTCTTTTTCGGATTCCTCTTTGTTGCCGGTTGTAAATTTGTTGCAAGTGCAAATTGCCAATGGTGCTTTGCCTCTTAAATGGGTACCCGCTAATAAACGTTCTTCAGCCGCTATCCATTTCGCAATAGATAAAACCCAACCTGCTGAAGCGTATCGACTGCAGATTGGTGCCAAGCAAACCGTGATTACTGCTCTCAGCGGACCCGGTGCTTTTTATGCGGTACAAACCTTACTTCAATTGTTGCCGGTTACGCCCGATGTAAATCCAGCCGTTTTGGTAAGTCTTCCCCAATGTACCATCGAAGACAAGCCTCGTTTCGGCTATCGTGGATTGATGCTGGATGTAGCCCGGCATTTTTTTACCGTAGAGGAAGTTAAGAGATTCATTGATGTGATGGCAACCTATAAGTTGAATACCTTTCATTGGCACCTTACGGAAGATCAGGGTTGGAGAATTGAAATTAAAAAATATCCCCTGCTCACCAAAGTAGCTTCTGTTCGCAAAGAGTCGATGGTAGGAGCTTTTAAAGATCAGAAGTTTGATAAAACACCCTATGGTGGTTTTTATACCCAAGAGCAGATTCGGGAAGTGGTTGCTTATGCAGCTAAAAAATTTATTACTGTAGTACCTGAAATTGAAATGCCCGGTCATTCGCAGGCAGTCTTAGCCGCTTATCCGCAATTTGGATGCAATCCCGACAAAATGTATGAAGTAAGAACTAAATGGGGTATCTCCGAAGATGTACTTTGCCCCAGAGAAGAGACTTTTCAGTTTGTTGAAGATGTACTTACAGAAGTAATGGATTTATTTCCAGGAATGTATATTCACATCGGCGGAGATGAATGTCCTAAAACACAATGGAAAGAAAGTAGATTTTGTCAGAACCTGATTAAGCAGTTGGGATTAAAAGACGAGCATGAATTACAGAGCTATTTTATCCGCCGGGTAGATAAATTCATCACATCTAAAGGCCGTCGTTTAATTGGTTGGGATGAAATTCTCGAAGGGGGCCTATCTCCAAACGCAACCGTAATGTCGTGGCGAGGAGTAAAAGGTGGTATGGAAGCCGCCAAGCAGCAACATGAAGTGGTAATGTCGCCCAATAGTCATTTCTATCTTGATTATTATCAGGGAGAACCTAAAGGAGAGCCGCTGGCCATTGGGGGATTTCTTACCCTTTCTAAATGTTATTCTTTCGAGCCCGAATTGCCTGAGCTCACCCCTGCAGAAGCCAAGTATATTATAGGTGTGCAGGCGAATGTGTGGACGGAATATATTTCTACATTCAGTCATATAGAATACATGACCTATCCTCGTGCCCTTGCATTGGCTGAAGTTGGCTGGTCTACCAAAGGCAACAAAGATTTTCCTGCATTTTTAGAGCGGGTAAAGCAACATTTGCCAGTAATGGACACGAGAAAAATCAATTACTCAAAAACATTTTTAAAGCAATAGTTGCTTAACGAAGTAAAGTGATAGATCCTTTTATCACTTCACTTCCATTGCCGGCTTGTATAATGTAATAATACGTGCCAATGGGTAATGGCAGACCTTTGTAGGTTCCATCCCAGGGTTTGGTGTAGCCGGTGGACTGATATATTAGCTGACCAGCTCGTGTGTAAATGAGTACCCGGCTATTGGGATAGTCGTTGAGGTATTGAATTTGCCAGGTGTCATGTATGCCATCGCCATTGGGGGAGAATGCATTAGGGGCAATTGGTTTCAGCAACACTTTAATAAAAATCGTATCGGTAGATACACAACCATTACTATCATTGGCCAGCAAGGTATATGTGATATTCTGAAAAGGAGTACAAATCGGTTGTAACAAGGTATCACTATTTAGATACAATATAGGCGACCATTGAAATTGAAGTCTATTACCCGACGCACTGGCCGGAAGTGGTATCGATTTGCCCTCAATCACCAGCTGATCTAAACCTGCGGATACTATAGGCGCTGGTTTCACAATAATAACCTGCGTTGCTGCTTGTAAACATCCCCGATTACTTATATACGTATATTGTATAAGAAATTGGCCTGCTGTAAACGGAGTGAACAAACCTGAAGCAGTAACTCCTGATCCAGAAAAACTTCCCGTGCCAGCAATACCTGTAATTTCAGCTGCCTCAATAATTGGATACGCAGGATAATTACTACATAAGGGAGCTATCGGACTGAACACTACTTCTGGATTGGCTACTAAACTAAAACTTTGCGAAATCACATTTTTACACGAGATACCCGAATAAATTTCGTACCGGATGGTAACATTTCTGCCGGAGGTATCGGTAAATTTAGGATAGCGGTGGGTATAATTTTTCCCAATAACAGGACTCATATCCGTTTCGGCAGTGCTGGGATTGGTTGCCACATCCCAAAAAATATCTACTCGGGTAGTGCTGCCAAAATTTACCGATGACTGATCGAGTAAATACAGGTTTTCATTGTTACAATAATTGCGCGCCGAACTGATTTGCATGCCAGCACGAGGTATGGCTCCATTTACAGTAAAGGGTAGGGTAAGACTATCTACACACCCTGCTGCACTGGTTATCTTATTTTTTACCTGATACACTTGGGCTGCACTGTAAATATGTGAGGGGTTTTGTTGTGTGGAGGTATTGGGATTTGCCACAGTAGCAGCAGGGTCATCAAAATACCACTGGTAGCTAAATGGTAAGGATGCAGGGTCTCTCGTATAGGAACTGTCGGTAAATTGGGCCAGCGCATCTTGCAAACAAATAGCTGGTTTACCGAAGTTGATTTTGGGATTCGGTTTTACCTGAATTGTTATACTGTCTGAAGAATAACAACCAGGGTTGGACTGAAAGGCCGTGCGTACAAAATATTGCAAAGTTTGAACGCTATCGGAATTATTAGGTAGTTGCAAAACCGGATTGGCAATAGTTGCATTATTGATTCCAGTACTTGGCGTCCAGGTATAATTGTAGGCAGTATTGGGGGCAGTGCCTAGTTGTATTGACTGCTGCGCACATCCACTTGCGATGCCATTAACTCCTCCTGCAAAGGAAGGAGGCATATCTGTGTAAACAATCACATTTTTTATGGAGTGATTGTCTCTAGACCCACCCGTGCTGGCAGTAAATCCCAGATAGCCAGTAAAATTGAAAGTTTGATTGCCAGTCAATAATAATTTGCCATTTACAGAAACCGATATATTACCATTATCATATTCAATTAACGCCCGATTATAATCATTCGATCGGATATACGATAAATTCCCTGAAATATTCTCTAAAGTAGGCTGCGACCAACATTCGTTATAACCTACTCCCCATCGAATCTCAACTTTTGGTACTAGGGAATTGGTGGGGGAAATGCAATTATTATAGGTGTCAAAACATATTTTTAGTCCATTTGCAGAAGCCGGAATACCCATGCCAGCACCTGTAACAAAACCGGTAGGCGGAACCTCCAAAAAGCAAAAAGCAAGTCCATCCGCCCCATTGCCATCAAACATTCTGAAATCAAACTCTGCCTTCCATTTGTTGCAGATACTTAGGTTAATGGGCTGATTAAAAAATACAGCTCCACTGGTACTATTTCTGGCCGGACAAACAATAATTTCACTATTATTTGTATTGAGAATATTTCCAACTGCCGCACTGCCTTGCAGATTCCATCCGTTGGTATTTACCGGCGCACCTCCTAGTTGAGCAAATACATAACTCTGACTATAGGATAGTCCGGGAAGAAATCCAATTAAACTAAGCAAAGCAATCTTCCACCACTTCCCTAACATAGGTTAATAATTCACTTGTTGTAAGCAAAAGTACAGCAGAACCTGTCTATAACGACTTTCTATTCTCATTGATTCTTTCTTTCATTTAACAGAATTCCCGTAAAAAATGTATTTTACCATACGATTTGTAGAATATGAAAAAATCATCATTCATAACGGGACTACTAGTTTTTATGTTGGCAGGTTCTCATCTGTATGCGCAGAAAAAGGCTGTTACCCTTTCAGCAGAACAAATTCTATCTATTAATCGGATAATGTTATCCTATGATTCTGCCCTTTCCCCCGGTGCTGCTTTGCTGGTGATGGATAGGGGGAAAATTGTACTGCAAAAAAGTTATGGACTTAAAAACAGGGAAACGGAAGCATTGGTGGATGCCACTACCTGTTTCCGGTTGGCTTCACTAACCAAACAGTTTACTGCGATGTGTGTTTTGCAGTTAATACAATCTGGTAAGCTCTCTCTCGAAGATCCAGTGCGCACTTATCTGGATAGTTTGCCGGCCTATACCCAGCAGATTAAGATTCGTCATTTACTAACTCACAGTTCCGGTTTAGTAGATTATGAAGATTTGATTCCTGCCAGTCAAACCCGGCAAGTACTGGATATTGATTGTATGCGTTTGATGGGCAAAACCGACCATTTATATTTCGAGCCCGGCAGTGATTATCGCTACAGTAATACCGGTTATGCATTGTTGGCGCTGATTGTTGAGAAAATAAGTGGAGAGGATTTTTCGTCTTATTTACAGCGGCATATTTTTCGGCCTTTGAAAATGAAACAAACTTTGGCATTGGAAGCAGGTAAAACCCAAGTACCCAATAGAGCCTTGGGGCATTCTCGTTCTTCCAATGGATGGACGGTAACCGACCAAAGCCTTACCAGTGCAGTGTTAGGTGATGGGGGCATATATACCAACATGCCGGATATGGCTCGTTGGATTCGTGCCATTTGTAATTTCCAACTGATACCCGCAGCCCTTCAGCAGCAAGCCTGGAGCCGCGCATCCCTTTCGAATGGCAAATCGATTGATTATGGTTTTGGCTGGCATGTAGAAGATTACCGCGGTAAGGCGCATCCCCATCATTCGGGCAGTAGCATAGGATTTCGTAATCATATCTTATTATTCCCAGATGAACAACGGGCCATAATGATACTTACTAATCGGGATGAAAGTGACCCAATGGAGCCCTGTAAAAAGATCATGGATATTATATGGCCCAATTAAAACTGGGTTGCTATGAAATACTATTCGCTGAACGCTTTATTTTGTAGGTAAATTTCGGTAAGATACCTTTTATGAATCGACTGCAAACCGCCGACCTAATTGTTTTTGTGCTCTATTTTTTAATAGTGGCTAGTTATGGAATTTATATATATAGAAAGAAAAAATCCACAAATACCAGTTCGCAGGAATTCTTTTTAGCAGAAGGTTCTTTAACCTGGTGGGCAATCGGTGCCTCTTTGATTGCCTCTAATATTTCTGCCGAACATTTTATCGGTATGTCTGGCTCCGGTTTTGCTATTGGACTGGCCATCTCCACGTACGAATGGATGTCGGCAGGAACCCTTATTCTGGTAGCAGTATTTATAATTCCGGTTTACCTGAAAAATAAAATCTATACGATGCCCCAGTTTTTGTCGGTACGGTATAGTGATTCCGTTAGTACGGTAATGGCAATATTTTGGTTACTTGTTTATGTTCTGGTAAACCTAACCTCTATTTTATACCTCGGTTCTCTGGCAATTTCTGAGATATCAGGACTATCATTTATTTTTTGCATTGCTGCCCTTACCTTCTTTTCTATCATCGTTACACTGGGTGGCATGAAGGTGATTGGATATACGGATGTTATTCAGGTGATCGTATTAATTGCCGGGGGTTTGGTAACTACCTATTTAGCTCTAACCTTGTTATCTAATAAGTTTGGATACGGAGAGGATATCTGGAAGGCACTGTCTGTTTTAAAACAGGAAGCACCTGATCATTTTCACATGATTTTTTCTAAGGGTGATCCCTACTATCCGGAATTGCCGGGATTATCGGTATTATTTGGCGGTATGTTGGTAAATAATCTTGCTTACTGGGGTTGTAATCAGTACATAGTGCAAAGAGCTTTGGGTGCAGATCTGGCAACCGCCCGAAAAGGTATTTTGTTTGCC
The DNA here is from genome assembly GCA_044337245.1 of Sediminibacterium sp. GTDB lineage: Bacteria > Bacteroidota > Bacteroidia > Chitinophagales > Chitinophagaceae > Sediminibacterium. Next base: position 6,329 of record JBIINW010000057.1, read on the forward strand.
GCTTTTTTAAAACTGCTGATCCCCATTATTGCTGTATTACCCGGTATCGCTATGTATGTAATGCATCAACATGGCATGTTTCAGCAGGAGATGATGGTTAACGGAGTGCTAAAACCCGATCATGCCTATCCTTCATTGATGAACTTATTACCTGCCGGATTAAAGGGAGTAGCTTTTGCAGCCCTCACAGCTGCAATTGTTGCTTCCTTAGCAGGCAAAGCCAATAGTATTGCCACTATTTACTCATTGGATATTCATAAAAAATATATCAACCCCCAATCCTCCGAACCGGCTTTGGTAAAAACCGGTCGCAGGGCGGTAATTGTTAGTATGGCAGTAGCCGCTTTGGTTACGCCAGCGCTGCAATCACTGGATCAGGCCTATCAATTTATTCAGGAATATGTAGGGTTTGTATCTCCGGGTGTACTGGCTATTTTTCTGCTGGGATTTTATTGGAAAAAAACAACTGCCCGCGCTGCAATGGCAGGGGCATTGCTTACAATCCCATTGTCGGTAGTATTGAAATTTCTTCCCGTTTGGACGAACGGTTTGTTTCCGGCTATACCTTTTTTAGATAGGATGACCATCACTTTTGTAACTGTTGCGCTAACTATGGTGGTAGTGAGTAAATATTTTTCAAAAGGAGGCGCTCAGCCGCATGCCTTGATGGTAGATACCAATCAGTTTAGCATTTCCCGCGGATTTTTAGTGGGATCTATTTTAATTTTTGGTATTCTGGCCGCACTTTACACGGTTTTTTGGTAAAAAACCCGAATTTTACTTAAAACCCGCTTCTATGTCAACAGAACCATCCCCCTTACCCAACGCTATCCATTCACCCATGGCTAATTTAGATGAGTGGGAAGAAGACCTGTTGAAAAGATATCCGGATCCGGAAACTATTGCAACTGATAAATCAACCGATGCATTCAGAAACTATGCTGCTCCTCCGCGAGATACGGTAAAGGAATTCTATAGATTGAATCATACCTATCAGAGTTATGATTTTGTAATGCAAAAAGAAAAAGAGTTTTTGGGATTCACAAAAAAAGAAATGCCCATCTGGAAGGCCTTCGATTTTTTGAATGAGCTGGTAGATGACTCCGATCCGGATACCGACTTAGACCAGATGCAACACCTTTTGCAAACTTCCGAAGCCATTCGCCGAGATGGACATCCCGATTGGATGGTATTGGTAGGATTGGTGCATGATATGGGTAAAGTACTTTGCTTATTCGGCGAGCCACAATGGTCGGTGGTAGGGGATACTTTTCCGGTGGGTTGTGCCTATTCGGATAAAATAGTATTTCCCGAGTTCTTCACTGCTAATCCCGATTATCAGCATCCTATTTATTCAACCCGTTATGGTGTGTATGAGCCGAATTGCGGACTCGATAAAGTGCATCTTTCCTGGGGACATGATGAGTATGTGTATCATATGATGAAGGACTATCTGCCAGAGGAGGGATTGTATATGCTTCGGTATCACTCATTCTATGCCCAACATCGCGAACATGCCTATGACCATTTGATGAGTGAACATGACCATGCTATGTTTAAGTGGGTGAAGTTGTTTAATCCCTACGATTTGTATTCTAAAAATCCTAACCAGAAAAGCTGGGAAGAATTGCGGCCTTATTATGAAAACCTAGTAGCCAAATATTTACCCGCAACTCTGAAATTCTAACCCAAAGGAGTAGTTATAATTTTTTTATCCGGATATTTTTAAAGTGCACTACATCACCGTGCCCTAAAAAGCCAATATGGCCTTCTGTTCTTAGCAGTCCGGGATGTTCTTTGTGGTCCATGGTTCCGTTTTTGGATGATTCTGCTAAATCACCTTCTGTAATAACAGTACCATTTAGGGTAACTTTTATTTGATTGCCTTTGATACTAATTTCTTCCCGGTTCCATTCTCCAGTAGGCAATAAAAATCCCCTGCGAGCTGGGATTACTCCGTAAACAGAACCATGGTATTGGTAGGGTTGTAGTTGACTGTATTTGGGATGTTCATTATCCAACACTTGAATTTCCATCCCAACGTAGGCCGCATCACCCGTTAATGGTGTACGAATACCAATTCCATTATTGGCACCTGGGGTAAGTTGAAAATCGAAGCGTAATACAAAATCTCCATAGGTGTTTTCTGTATACAAATTTCCGCTACTTTTTTCGGGATGAACAACAATAGCTCCGTTTTCAGCCTGATAGCCGGCAAGATTACCCGTCCATCCGGTTAAATCTTTTCCATTAAATACAGGTAAAAATCCATCTGCTTGCTCTTGCGGAGTAATCAGTGTTTTTTCATCTGGTAACTCTCTTAGATAAATATTTCTATAAGCCACATAAGTACCGTGTGCCTGCAATTCAATTTGTTCTGTTGGAAAGATGGGTTGTTTACGGTCCCAATAATTTTCCAGCGTTACCTCATCCGTTACTTTTACACCATTTAAATACACGGTAACCTTTTCCCCTTTCATAATGATGCGAAACGTATTCCAGGTGCCAATGGGGTTATCGGCAACCGAACTGGGTTTGGAGGGATTAACCGTATTATTATACAAACCCCCGGAGCCAACCTGCGCACCCACTTCTCTTCTACTGGTATCCCACACTTGCACCTGCGGACTCCCCCTCAAATAAATACCTGCATCCCCTTTTTCCGTAATCTTCCAATCAACATAGAGTTCTATGTTGCCGTATTTTTTTTCGGTAGCCAGGTTATCTCCATGTCCGGTAAAAATTAATAATCCATCCTTCACTACCCAATCTTTCCCAATGCTTTCATTGGCTTTTGCTTGCGCAGTATTCAAGGCTTCATCCGTCATTTTACCTCTGCTAATCGGGTTGCCAACCAGCCCTTTCCAGCCGGTTAAATCTTTTCCGTTGAATAATGAAACAAATCCATGCTCTTCCGACATTTCTTTTAAACGGGCATCGGATAATTTCATCAACACTGCACTATCTTCTCCCTGAAGTTTACTGCGGGCTTCTTCTACCAGGTTTTTTACCATTGGGCCCTGTAAACTCAAATCTGCGAGTGATTGTCGTACAACAATTCCTGCCGCCTGTGTTTGCAGTGCTGGGTTGCTCAGGTATTTTCCAACGAATGCCATTGCGCCAATTCCTTTTATCTTTTCAGCTGATGATAATATTTGTTTCTGTTCTACCGGATTGGTAGCTTTTTCCATTTCGTTTTGCAGCTGCAATAATTGTTGTGCAGGATTTATAACTGATTTCTGTACAACCGGGTTGGCAGTAGGATTAGTAGGAGCCGGGTTGGCCAAATAATCAAGGGCAGATTGTATGGCTGCTTGTTGCGAAGCTCCCGCAGTTTTCATCGCCTTTTTCAATGTTTTTACTGCCTCATTTCCTCCAATAGTAGCAATGGTTAGGGCGGCATCATTACAAAAAGTAGCATCCTGTAATAACGGACTAATCGCCGATATGGAACGGGGATCTCCCAGATTACTCAATTGTTTCAGCAGCAATTTTTTTCCTGCAGCATTTTGAATGGAAGGCAAGGCAGTAGATATTTCGTGTGCTATGCGTTTTTGTTGGGCAGGATTTTGTGTTGCCCGGTTTACATACGCACTCAATGCATAGGAGGCAGGGGTAAAAGTTTTCTCCTGGTCAAGTGTTTGAAAAAACGAAACCCAATTATCTTTTTTCCATTGATCCATTCCGGAAAGTGCCGATTCAGCATCAGCAGCTTTCTGATAAGGAAAGGCTTTTAGCGTATTGGCAATCAAATCGTCTTGCGCTGAAATGCTCAAGAAGGTTGTTATACAAGTTAATAACAGGAATATCTTTTTCATACAATCGTTTACATTATTTATATATGCCAAGGTGAACGCATGGGTGGATTAATCAGCCGATTCGCTTCATCATCATTCAAAAACCGAAGCGTATCGGGATCAAAATCTAATGATCGGCCTAATTGCAAAGCAATCTTACCCATATTAATCAATGTGCAGGAACGGAATCCATTACTTTCATTCAGCGCAAATGGAGTTCGGTATTTTACGCTGTCTAAGAAATCCGTTACCTGAGGTGCAGGATCAGGCATGGCAGCAATTTTTTCTGTTAGATTGGGAATGGTAGACTTAAAACCGGCAAATAATTTTCCTCCAGGCCCTTCGATATAAGGCGTATTGGCCTCCTTTGCTTCCCCATCTAAAATTATTTTACAGCCATCTGCATAGGTATAAGTGATTTTCCGAAAGGTACCACAGGCATCGAAGTGTTGCTGCTCTGCATCTACTTCTACTTTAACAGGACTGGTATCATCCTTACCTAAAAAGTATTGAATTGGATCGAGGTAGTGTTGTCCCATATCACCCAAACCCCCACCATCATAATCCCAATATCCTCTAAACGTGCCATGCACCCGGTGAGGATGATAAGGCTTATACGGAGCTGGTCCAAGCCATCGGTCATAGTCCAGCTCTGGTGGAACCGGCTGCTCCGTTAAATCGGTTTTGCCTATCCAATAAAATTTCCAGTCGAAACCAGTGGTTTTACTAACTGTAACGGTCAAAGGCCAACCGAGTAAACCCGACTCTACCAATTTTTTAATGGGTTTAACAGAGGTTTTCATACCATAAAAAGTATCCTGAAAGCGGAACCAGGTATTCAGGCGAAACATCTTTTTGTATTGTTGCACGGCTTCTTTCACGCGAAGTCCTTCCCCAATGGTTCTGGTCATGGGTTTTTCGCACCATACATCTTTTCCTGCTTCTACTGCAGCAATCGACATGAGCGCATGCCAGTGGGGTGGGGTAGCGATATGTACAATATCCACTTCAGGCAAGGCAACTAATTCTTTGTAGTCGTGAAAGGTTTTAATTTTTCCAGGAATCAGTTTTTCTGCAGCAGTAAGATGATTTTTATCTACATCACAAATAGCAACTACCCGGGTATTGGCATATTCAATGTGGCCTCTTCCCATGCCGCCAACCCCAATGATGGCTTTGGTAAGTTGATCGCTGGGTGCCAGAAATCCCCTGCCCATTACATGTCGGGGTATAATGTAAATTCCCGCAGCCAGTGTGGCCGATTGCAACAAAAAATTTCTGCGACTATTCTGTGTCTTTTTATTCATACGGCAAATATTTCAATAAAAGGTAGGGAAAAAAATTAATCCAGTGAATGTAATAGAGGATTGAGGGGTGTTTGAATAATCTCATCAATGGTTGCCCCCGGGCACCAGGTATCCCAATCGTTTTGCTGATTGCTATTCTCGGGTGCTTTTAGTCGCATGTTACTGTCCATATAAATAATGGTCATAACTTTTCTCATTTCTGTACTATTGTTCGCTCCTGCCCGATGAAAAACCCAGCCGGAATGGAAACTGATTTCTCCGGCATCAAAGGGTTCAATCACATGTGGAAAATCGGTTACTTTCAGTCGTTCCTGCATCATCTTTTCACTGGTATCCGAAATCGCCAACTCCCTGCCCTCCTGAATTCGGTGACTGCCGCCGCTAAATTCCAGCGGCCCCATTTCAAGGGGAACTGCCTGCAAGGGGATCCAAGCGGTAACTGTTTTGTCGCTGTTTAATGGCCAATAGAATTGATCGGCATGCCAGGGGGTAATACCTCCGCCGGGTTCTTTAAACAAAGCTTGATCATGGTACAATCTAACCCCTCGTGTATCCATCAGCTGGGTGGCGATTCCAGCAATTCTTTTACTAAAAATAAATGACTGTATTGCTTCATCCTCTCTCCATAAATTCATTACCTGTAAAAATGCTTTGCCATAGGTATCCCTATCTGCCAGCGGCGTATTATTTTCCTGCTGAAAACGTTCTATCCGCTTACTGATAATTCCATTAGCATAATCGAGGGTTTCACTATCCAGTACTTGCTTTAATTTGATAAAACGGTTTTCTTTATAAAATGCAAGTTGTTCATCGGAAACCATATAGGGTTCTTGCAAGCGGGTTTTTATATTTTCGGGTAGCATGGGATTAGGGCATTGTTGCGCATTAAATATAAACAATATCCCGATGTATTTGAAAGTATATCTGGTGGATTATTTTTGCTCAATCACTTCAATATATACCTGATTGGGTGCCATCATTACTACGCTTCGGTATTTTCCCAACCAAGGGTCTGTTAGGTAGCCCGGCCCGGAAATTATCGGTATCCCAAAACTAATTGCATTGGCAAGCAGCTTATCAAACTTACTGGTGCGGAAGCTATACATTCCAATACCGGCATTGGGAATATGTGGCGGATGTGCACTTTTTACCGGGGCGGTTTTTTGAAAGTCCAGAAACAATAGGTGTCCACTGGTAGCTCCTTTGGCATAGGCAATAGAAAATCTAAAAGGAATGCCTGAGGAAAGTCCAAGTGCAGAGCCCTCGCCCGTTTTCCAAACCTGATCTCTCCTAAGTTCATAGCCCATTACCTTGGTAAAAAATGCCAGCACGGTATCACTCATCCCGGTAACATTCAGCGCACTGTAACCTGGGCCTCCTAATCGGGTTGCCGAATCAACTTCACTTAAGGGAGGCATACCATTTCCTCGTTCAATACCCACTGCATGCAGCCATTCGGGTCCTTTATATATTGTTTCCAGGTATTTGTATTGAGTGCCATCCGGCTTGCTTAGCATGGAGGCTTGCAAGGGTGCAAGGGTCTGATAACCCATGGCTTGTAAATAAGTATGTAGTTGTTCTTGTTGCGTATTGGGAAATCCGAGGGTAAAAGGACCATTTTCTGCAGGGCCATATTGGCTGCGGATTGCCGGTACTTTTTTGTTGAAACTGAGCACCCGCAGTTTGCAATTACCCGGAGCCCCCGGCCGGTTGTAATAAGTTATTTGAAAAGATAAGCTTTCGGGTATCTGCCAACTAGCCGCCAGTTGTTTTCGTTGTTTTGGGGTGCAACTGAATGGCCCCGATTTTCGCATACCCCAGCCCTTTACAAAAAACAGTTCCAGGCTATCGGGTTGATTGGTGCAAATAGTGATTATTTCAATCGGTCCACATACCGCATCTGCCACCGTACTGGCCGGATCGGTTAGGTCGCGCTGCGTAACCTGATTCTGTGCAAAAAGCGGGAAGGTCAATCCCATCAGCACGAGGATCAGAAGCCCGCGATAAATCACATTTAAATAATGATAGAATCTGCAAAAATTAGTTAACTTCATTAACTAAATATATGAATTCTCCTTCAATAATAATAGATGAGCAGGGTTTGCGAGACGGACTGCAAACGCTTACTCGTATACTGCCCCTAGAAATGAAGCTTGATTTTATTCAGCGGCTGATGAGTGCCGGGTTGCGTCGGATTCAAGTTACTTCTTTTGTTCATCCCAAATGGGTGCCGGCTATGGCAGATGCTGAGCAATTGTGCGCCCACTTACCCCAATCCGGCGAAGTTGAGTTCAGTGCCTTGGTATTAAATAATAAGGGAGTTGAGCGAGCCGCACAGGCAGGCATTCAGTTGGTGGCGGCTTCTATTTCGGCCAGTGACACACACAGTAAAAAAAATGCCAATAAATCATTGTTAGAAGCAAGGCAAGAATTTAAAGAAATGGTATCGCTGGCAAGGCAACATCAGCTTTCGGTTCGTGGTGGTATTCAATGTGTATTTGGTTGCAGATATGAGGGTGCCATAGATGAAGCGGTGGTGTATGATATCACCAAACATCACCTTGACTGTGGCGTAGAAGAAATCGCTTTTGCCGATTCTACCGGTATGGGAAACCCGGCACAAATGAAAAGAATGTTACCTCGCTTGTTG
>JBIINW010000234.1:0-4019 GCA_044337245.1 Sediminibacterium sp.
ATTACATATTGGGTTAAGACACGAGAGATTATACCCCCTATAAACAGACTTTGCTAGGATGCTGTAAAAACAACCTATTATTAAAAATGCAAGAGCAACTGACTAGATTTTTCGCCACTAATTTTCGTGCAACAACGAATGAAATAGAACAACTCGTTTCTGCCTTTTCTGCAAGAAAAGTTAAAAAAAATGAAATCCTGATTTCAAAAGGAGACATTTGCAGGTTTTCATATTTCGTATGCAAAGGTGCAATCAGGGCTTACTTTGTTTCTGATGATGGAGAAGAAGCAACGCGTTATATAGCCATTGAAAATCAATTTATTACCACCATACACAGTTTCATTTCACAAACAGCAACAAATGAGTTTATACAAGCCACAGAAGAAACAGAACTTTTATCAATCTCCTATACTGACTTTAAGAAAGTAATTTCAGAGACTAGCTTAGCAAGGGACTTATACATCAAGCAATTGGAGATTGCATACATGACTAATCACTGGCGTTTGGAAAGCTTTTTAAAAATGGGGGCTAAAGAACGATACGCCTTTTTGCTCAAAACAAACCCTGTTTTAATTCAGAGACTATCCAACAAGATTATTGCAAGCTATCTGGGAATAACCCAGGAAAGTCTGAGCAGACTCAAAGCTAAAAATTGATTTTTTATCATTTGTCAATATTTTGTTGAAAACACATTTGCACTTTTGTATCATAATTTATTTTTAAATTATGGCTACAAAATTAAAATGGCACTTTGCAATATTTTTCATGATTTCAACTGTAGCATCAAATGCACAAAAGCATATCTTATCAGGATATGTAAGGGATAGCTTGACAAATGAATTCTTAATTGGAGCAACAGTACGAATTGCAAACACGCAAAAAATTGTTTCCTCAAATGCGTATGGGTTTTATTCCATACAAGTAGATAAAGGCATTGTAAACTTACAGATAAACTATGTAGGCCGGGAGCAGAAAATGATTGTCATTCTAGTAGAATCAAACATTTACCTTGATGTTGCCTTAAAAGAGAAAATTCAAACATTGAGTGAAGTAGTTATTTCAAATTCTCGATCTAACCCCAAATTATTAAGCACAGAGATGTCTACGGATAAAATTACGGCTAAGGACGTAAAACAAATACCTATGGTACTTGGGGAAGCCGATGTGCTTAAGTCTATCCAGTTACTTCCAGGTGTAACTGCTGCAAACGAAGGCTCTGGTGGTTTTAATGTGAGAGGCGGTTCTGCCGACCAAAACCTGATTCTGCTTGATGAAGCGATTGTTTACAATCCATCTCATTTATTTGGCTTTTTCTCCATATTTAATGCAGATGCTCTTAAAGATGCTACACTCTATAAAGGAGGCATACCAGCGAAATATGGAGGAAGACTCTCATCTGTGTTAGATATAAGAATGAGAGAAGGTAGTAACAAAAAATTAGTTGCCACTGGAGGTATTGGTTTGCTATCAAGCCGATTTACACTTGAAACTCCTATTGGCAAAGTATATGAAAATGGCGCCAAAGGCTCAATGCTTATATCCGCCCGTAGGTCATATGCTGATATTTTTTTGCCACTGTCAACTGATACAAATATAAACCGAAATAAACTTTACTTCTATGATTTGAATTTTAGAAGTAATTATCGCTTATCTTCTAAAGATAGAGTTTTTTTATCTGGCTATTTTGGTAGAGATAAAATAGATGTGCCAAATGGATTCGGAAATTCTTGGGGTAACACAACCACAACTTTTAGGTGGAATCATTTATTCAATTCTAAACTATTTATGAATATAAGTGCCATTTATTCTAAATACGATTATGAAATCACTTTTTATCCCGGAAACAGTTTTAAGTGGAAATCATCCCTACAAAATTTGAATTGTAAGGCAGACTTTGATTATTATGCTAACGATAAACATAGCTTAAAATTTGGACTGGGATCAATTTACTATTTGTTTAACCCAGGGAATATCTCTCCTCTTGGTTCAACATCTACAATAATTACAACCAATTATGCAAATAAGAAAGCAGTTGAAAATTCAATTTATCTGCAAGATGATAGGAAAATAAACAAAAGATTGAGTATATTATTTGGTATTCGGGTTTCACAATTTGCTCAATTGGCAAATGACTCTATTCCCAAGTATGTAATGGGTAAGCCAGTAGTATTTAATGCAACTATTAACAACTACCAGGCTGGAAAAATTGCTTATTATGAAAAATATAAAAACAATATCTGGCTCAATAATAATATGGGTTTTGAGCCACGCGTGAGTGTCAACTATCAGCTAAACGAAGCGTCAAGTATAAAGCTAGGCTATAATAGAATGTATCAATATATACATTTACTATCTACGGCAACTTCGCCAACACCATTAGACATATACACACCAAGCTCGTCTTTCATTAAGCCAGAAATTGCCAATCAAATAGCAGTTGGCTATTTCAAAAAATTTACCAATAATAAATATGAATTTAGTATTGAAGGTTATTACAAAGTAATGCATAATCAATTCGACTTTATTGATGGCGCATCACCTTTACTCAACAATTCACCTGAAACAATTATACTTAATGGATCTGCAAGGGCTTACGGATTAGAATGTATGGTTAAAAAAAGTGAAGGGAGATTTACAGGTTGGTTGAGCTATACACTTTCAAAAGCAGAACGAAAAACGCCAGGAGTGGATGGTGGCAGGGGAATTAATAATGGTTCCTATTATGTTACAAACTACGATAAACCCCACAATTTGGCAATAACCGCCAATTATAAATTAAGCGAAAAATGGTCGCTTTCAGCCAACTTCATTTTTCAATCTGGAAGGCCCGCAACATATCCTGAATCGAAATATACATTCAATGGACTTTCTATACCAGAATATAGCGAAAGAAATGCCCATCGGTTACCTGCCTATAATCGCTTAGATATTGCTGCAACCCTTTTAATTAAAGAAAAAAAGAAATGGAAAAGCCAATGGGTTTTTGGAATATACAATGCTTATAATCGCCAAAATGCTGCAAATATCACTTTTAAAGAATCCTTAGTTGGAAATTCAGAAGCTGGCTTGGGAACCGGAGAAAACAAAGCTTATAAGCTTACTTACTTTGGTATAGTGCCAAGTATTACTTACGAATTTACATTTTAAACAATCATGGGAAATATTATAAAAATCTTTATCAATCTTGTATTGCTCTTCTTACTCTGCTCATGCGAAAAGGAGATAGATCTAGAGCTAAAAAATACAAATCCAAAATTAATTGTGGAGGGTAACATACTGTTCGGCTTGGATACACTTATTGAGTGGCAGGAAATGAAACTGACCCGGTCGGCAAATTATGTTGGTGCCTCTGCTCCAGAAGCAATTAGTAATGCAATTGTAAGTGTGTTTGATGGTCAAAATACATTTGCGTTCAACCATTCTGGTAATGGGATTTACAAAAGCAAATTTATTGCAGAGACAAATAAAATATACAAACTAATTATCTCTTACGATGGAGATATATTTGAAGCCTCAGAAAAAATGCAATCTGGAGTATTAATTGACAGCTTATCCATAAAATACTTCCCATCTGCTTTGGGCAGCCCCGAAGGAAATTTCATTACAATAAACACAATTGACCCTCTTAATGAACGTAATTTTTATCTGTGGCGATTATTTATAAATAACCAACTAATGATTAACCCATCTCCCGGAAATATTTATAGAGCAATTCAAAAAGATGATTTTTTTAACGGTCAGCCACTATTCAACTATTTACCCTATGATAATTTTCCTGTTGTTTCTGGTGATATAATACGAATGGAACAATTAAATATTTCTGAACAGATGTATAACTATTACTACTCGATTTTTAATTTAACGGCTTCCTCACCTGTTTCTGGAGATGTACCACCCGGTAAAATTTTAGGTAACATTGTTAATAAAAGCAACCCAATTAATTATGCACTAGGATATTTTGGTGCTTGCAGTATATCAATAAAAACTAAGCGTATCTAGATGTTGAAGTAGTGGACAAA
>JBIINW010000058.1:0-14008 GCA_044337245.1 Sediminibacterium sp.
TCTGTTGCAATGGGTATTTTTTATGGGGGGATGGGTGATTATTCCTTTAGGCTGGCCTCATTTGAAAGCGGTTTCCTGGCATTCCCTAAGTTTATTTCATTGGTGCTGTATTTTGTATGTTGTACTGGGGGCTACCTTTTTTGCCTATCTTTTTATGAATTATGCCATTCGCATTTTAGGAGCAGCTACTACCGGGGCCTTTATCTTTTCTCAACCTTTTTTTGGTACGGTGGCCGCAATTCTCATTTTACACGAGGCCATCACACCCTCTAAAATAGTTGCCGCGGCTTTCATCATAGGAGGTGTATTATTGGCAAACTATAAAAAAAGTTAATGCAAAAATTAAAAAGCATTAATAAGAATATATTATTTAGCTACGGCTTTTCTGGTTTGAGTTGCATTGGCAAAAAAATATCCCAATGCTTTATTTGAAATATTGCTGATAGGGTTTGCCGGACTAATCGATTGCAAAGATCCGTTACCCGTTACTTGAAAATAGGTGCTATAAAATTGATAGCCTTCTTTTCCCATGTGATTCATAATTACTGTAACACTATCCCCCAAACTGATATAGGTACTATCCGTTCGCAAAGTTCTGGAAACATATTTACCATCCGAAAGTCGGTCTTCATATGCAAAGGTGTTATTGATTTTTCTGCCATTTACCAATAGGGAAAACTGATAGTAATTAGCAACGCCAGCAGGATCTTGGTAATTGATTACCGCATACCAATCGATTTTACCACCCGGGCGAGAAAGCTTTTCAAAACTTACTGAATCAAAAGGAACCGGTTGTGGAAGTGTGGTGTTGGCCGTATAAGTTTGTGCACCGGTTGTAAGTAATAGTTGGTATTCATGACCGGATACTCCTTTTATTTTTTTAGTAAGATACAGACCTGGTGTTGATTCTTTTAGGGTATCTAAGGTACCATCCGTTATATCTTTTACAAGCACGCTGGCACCCGTTACCGCTGGAAACTGATTGTCGGCACTGTAGTTAACCGTTTTGCTGATGCGTATCGAGTATGGTCCTGGTGTATTATAAATATTCCCTTCCACAACAATTTGAGGCGAAGCATCATTTAGATTTACATCAATCACTTTTTTACATCCCCCGACTACAATAAAGAAAGTCCCTATCAGCAAGCTAATGGCTAAATTAAAGGATGGTTGTATATTCGAAGGTGCTGCTTTACGCTTGCCAATTACTTTTTTCTGTTTCATCCCCTTAAAATTTAAAATTGTAAGTAATTGAAGGAACCCATTTAAACAAGGCCGTTTGTTCAGCAATTGTTTTTCCCGGATTATTCGGATCATCTTTAAATTCTATACTATACGTGTTTTCCCGCCCATATGCATTGTATAATGAGAAGGTCCAACTACCTTCTCTTCCGGCTTTGGGCTTATTTTTAAGGGTAGCTGCTAGGTCTAAACGATGATAATCCGGAAACCGATATCCGTTTCGCTCGGTATAGTAATAGGCGGTTTGCCCATTCAAGGTATATTTTCCACTGGGGAAAGTAACTGCATTACCCGTATTGTACACCCAGTTGGCAGAGATGGTCCATCTGCTATTGGTTTGATAAATCCCCACGATTGCAAGATTATGGGTTTGGTCTTGGCGAGCAGGGTACCAGTTTCCATTATTAATGCCGGTAACACTTCTTTCAGTTCTGGCTAATGTATAACTGATCCATCCGGTTAGTTTGCCAGTTTTTTTCTTTAAAAACCATTCCAGTCCATAAGCCCTGCCACTGCCAAATAATAATTGTGACTCTACATTTTCATTCGCCCGTAATTGTGCCCCATTTTTATAGTCAACCTGATTTTGCATCCACTTATAATAGGCTTCTACAAAAAATTCATATTGAAATCCCAGATCGTTCTTATAATATCCAATAGCCACCTGGTCGGCGATTTCGGGTTTAACTTGTAAACTACTGGGGATCCAAATATCGGTAGGGTTGATGGCAGCTGAATTGCTTAAAAGGTGAAGGTTTTGTACGTTGCGAGTATAAGAAGCTTTAAAGGAGCTGAGTGGATTCAATAACCAACTGGCAGAAAACCGGGGTTCGGGATTTATATAGGTTTTTACTGCTCCCGATCCGGTTTTTACGGTAGTTTGTATAATATTACTGGCACTGTCGTAGGTGCTGAAATTGCCTGGGCCTAATAAAGAAAAAGAAGTTAAACGAATACCATAATTCAATCGCAGCTTGGTATTGGGGGCATATTCGTGATTAAAATAGGCGGCTGCTTCCAATGCTTTTTTAACCGGTAAAGCTTGAGAATTAAAACTGGAACTGGCACTGGCATCTACAATACCCGGTGAAAGTAAATGGCGGGTTACCTGGGTGCCAAAATTGATTTTATTATCGTTGTTGATGAAATATTGGAAATCAGTTTTTAAGGCCAGGTCTTCAATTTTCGATTTGATAATGAGGTTATTTACGCCTGATTTTATTTCGATATTGTAGTTATAGTTCGAATAAATCAGGGAGTTATTTAAAAACAATCTCCCATTAAAAATATGGTTCCAGCGAAGGGTTCCGGTGCTGTTTCCGTAGTCTATCCCAAATGTTCTCCCAAACCCTAGTTTATCTCTTCCAAAATACCCAGAAAGAAACAAACGATTTTTACTATTAATGGTGAAATTGGCTTTTGCATTAAAATCGTAGAAATACAGCGAATTGTCACGAATGCTGCTATCTCTACTCAATCCCAAAAAAACATCTGCATAGGTTCTTCGGCCACTTAATATAAAGGAACCTTTGTCCTTCACCAGCGGACCTTCTAAGTTCAACCGAGAAGCAATTAAACCCACTCCTCCACTGGCATGAAAAGCCTGGTTATTTCCATCAATCATCTTCACATCTACCACCGATGCTAACCTACCCCCATATTCTGCCGGCATTGCCCCTTTATACAGGGTTAAGTCTTTGATGGCATCTGAATTAAAGGAAGAGAAAAATCCTAAAACATGGGAAGCATTATAAACGGTGGCTTCATCCAATAGAATCAGGTTTTGATCGGCACCTCCACCTCTCACATAAAAACCGCTGTTGCCCTCGCCGGCAGATTTTACACCCGGAAGTAATTGTATGGTTTTCAGCACATCTTTTTCTCCAAAAATTACCGGTACATTATTCATCTCCTTTACCGTTAATTTCTGCACGCCCATAAGGGGTTTAGTAACCTGATCGTTTTTTCGGCTACTGCTCACCACAACTTCTTCCAGTTCCTTTCCTATGGGTTTAAGTTTGATTACAACTGTTTTGTTACTGGTTAATTGAATGGAAACAGTATCAGCCCTATAACCTGCAAACAGGGTTACCAGCTGATAGTTTCCGGGTATTGCCGAAATAGAAAAGAATCCATAGGCATTGGTTAGGGTAATTTTTTGTGGATTTTCCAATAAATATAGGGAAGCACCAATCAACACTTCCCCAGATCCGGCATCTTTAACCGTTCCATTTATCGAGAGGAGGGGTTGGGAAAAGGCTGTTGAAAACTGAAAAAGGGAAATAAAACTAATGCCAATGAATAAAATGAGACTGCGTAGCATGGGTTCATTAAAAGGTAAGTAAAATCAGATGCTGAAAGAAGCACCCTAATTTCCGCTGCAAAGTTAACAATAGAATCGTTAATTGGTTGTATAAAATCGTTAAATGAAACCCATCATCCTAGTATGAATAATTGGCGGGATTTTATGAAAAACATAATGGATACCCACCCAGATCATTCACCCATGCGTGTTCCGCTGCAGGAAGTGTTTTATCTCCCCTGATTGTAGTTTGTTGGCAACATTCGATCAGGGATTTAGCAATTGGGCTATTGAATGATTGCTACTATTGTAATTTATTTGCACAAGAAATTCACCAGAAGGTTTTATGTAACTTAGCACTTAGTATAAACCTGTTATGTAAATTCCGAATATGTTAAACTAATTTTAATAGCTTGGTTGAATTATGAAACGACAGATTCAGTTTTTCTTGCAAAGGCTTTTGGGTATCGACCGATACCTTTTTTGGCTGGCTAGTTTTCAAGTTTTTATGGGTAGATGGATGTATGCTGATAAAGAGTTTCAATATTTTGTTCAACTCATTCCAGAAAAAGGCATGGTGGCAGATGTAGGGGCCAATCTGGGTGTAACCTGTGTTTATATCTCAAGAGAAAAACCAGGCTGCAGTGTGGTTGCTTTTGAACCCATCCCAGCCAATTTTAATTGTTGTAAAAAAATAGTTGAAAAATATGGTTCCACCCAGACCCATTTATATGAGCTTGCTTTGGCTGATTGTCCGGGACAATTACTGATGACGCAGCCAACCGAGCAGGGGGTGGTGATGCATGGGTTAAGCCGGGTGGTGGAAACTCCAGAAAATACCCCACTTTATATTGATGTTAGGGCACTTTGCTTAGATGAAATACCCGAGTGTCAACCTCCTCATCAATTGGTGGCCATAAAAATTGATGTGGAAAATTTTGAATGGTATGTATTGCAGGGTGGGGTAGAAGTGATTAAGGCTAATCGACCGATTATATTTTGTGAAGTGTGGGATACCATACGTAGGGAGTTGACTTTTTCGATGGTGAAGCAATTAGGGTATGAGGTTTTTGTATTTAATGGTAATAGTTTAAATCCCTATCAGCATCAACCCGCTTTGAATTTTTTCTTTCTTCCCGTTAGTTAACTAAGTTTTGCCCCACAAAATATTACTGCGCTGTTCTTTTCGAACGCTGGATCCATTTAGGAATTTCAAGCCATATTACCGACAGCAAAGCGGTGAGTAAACACAGCGCCAGATTACTTACTGAGATGCTATCTAGTTTAAAAAACTGTCGAATAGGTGCAACCAGCAAGATAACTGCAGAAAAAATAGCAGTAATCCCTATGATAATTAGCAGCAGTCGATTCGGATAAAAAAGGGTATGAACTATTGAAAACCGAAAGGAGCGATTTTCCAGGGTTAAGAAGATATTACTTAGAATAAGCGTTGTAAATACCAAGGTTCGGGTGGCATCTTCGCCCATTTGGTGCTTTACCCCCCATTGGTACATCAACAAGCACCCCATTGTTATTACTAATCCTTGCAGGATACTAACAGAAATTTCGGAAAAGTTGAAAATATGCATTGTTTTTTTTCGGGGTGGATGCAAAAGAATATTGGCTTCTGCGGGCTCATTTTCATATATAATGGAGCAGGTGGGGCCCATTATCAATTCAAAAAAGATTACATGAATGGGCGAGAAAATATTTGGGTATATCCAGCCAAGTACTAGGGGAATAAACACGAGTAATACAATGGGGATATGGATAGAAATAATGTACCGGATGGCTTTCTTCAGGTTGGTGTAAATCTTTCGGCCCATAGCTACCGCTTCCAGCATACCACTCAAATCGTCGTTGGGTAAAATAAGTGAGGCGGCTTGTTGGGCAAGTTCAGTTCCTTTTTTACCCATAGCAATCCCAATATGGGCTGCTTTCAGTGCAGGACCATCATTTACCCCATCACCCGTCATGGCTACTACATGCCCCAGTGCCTGCAAGGATTGGATAACTTTTAGTTTTGCTTCCGGAAACATTCGGGTAAAGAGTTGATTTTTTTCTACTGCCTCATTAAGTTCTTTTCCTTCGAGTTGCATGATCTCATCTCCCAAAATAACAGATTCATACTCGGGTAATTCAACCTGACGGGCAATTTCAAGCGTGGTTACTGGATTGTCGCCTGTTAATATTTTAATCTGAATACCTGCGCGATTAAATTGCTTTAATACTTGCCGAATATTTTCTTTTGGGGGGTCGTAAAATGCCAATAATCCAATAAAATTAAAAGGAATTTCCTGTTGGGTTGTTGGAAAGGATGGTTGCTTGGATGTAGATTCAGCCACCCCCAAAATTCTATATCCCTTAGAAGCCAATTCCTGCACTATGTTTAAAATACTCGCTTTTTCTTTTGGCAATAGATTACAAACTGCAACAATGGCTTCCGGCGCTCCTTTGGCAGCAATAATTCTTTTCTGCTCCTTGTTTTCAAAAATATGCGTCATCATCGGGGGCTTTCCGGCTAATGGGTATTCATGAATCAGTTGATAATGTAATCTTTCATCTGAAGGAAGTAAGCGGGAGTATTGGTTGTGCAATTCTTGCTCCATGGGGTCGAAGGGAATTGGTTCACTGGCCCACATCCCCATTCGAATCAATGGGAAAGCTTCTTCCGTTAACTGTTCATCTAATAGCTGGAAAGTTTTTTGGGCGGACCAACAATAAACCACAACCAAGCTCATTTCGTTTTTGGTAAGGGTACCTGTTTTATCGGTACAAATAATATCGGCACTTCCTAGGGTTTCCACCGTTTTCATTTGTTTTACGATAATTCCTTTTTGCATCAGCCGCCAGGCACCCAATGCCATAAAAGTGGTAAAAGCTACCGGAATTTCTTCCGGCAAAATGCTCATGGCCAGGGTAAGTGCCTGCAATAAGCTGGGGATGATCGCTTGCGTTTGAATATAGTTGATCAGCCAAACAATCAGAAAAACGATAAATCCTGATAACACCATCCATTTTACAAACCTAGATATTTGTTTTTCCAGGGGGGTAGCTTCTTCTTGGATAGTGGATAAACTTTTTCCGATTTTACCCAGTCTGGTTTGCATGCCGGCAGCAGTAATTGCTACTACCGCCATCCCATTGGTTATATGTGTGCCTTGGTAAATATAAGGATCGGGATGGGCTGCATCTTTCATGGCAACCATCGATTCTCCGGTAATGATGGATTCATTGATGCCCAGGTCGGAGGAGTAGATGATTTTTCCATCTGCAGCTACCAGGTTGCCTTCCTCTACCAGCAAATAATCGCCCATTACCAGTTCCTCGGCTGGTATGTTTTCTAGGTTGCCTTCCCGAATCACCTTACAAAAGGGCCGTGTATATTTTTTAAGCTTTTCAAGTGCTAGGGTACTCCTGCGATGCTGATAGGCAGAAATAGCAGCAACCAGTAGTATGGCAGCGGACAGGAAGATTGCATCCGCAGTTTTTCCGCTAATAAAATACAAACAGGAAGCAGCCAGCAGCATAATTACCATCGGTTCGCTCACCAGCTGTTTTGCCATTTTCCACCAACCCTTTTCGGCTTTGAAATTCCATTCATTGGTGCCATATTTTAATCTGGCCTGTTGAACCTGTTCTTTGCGTAAACCCTGTAAATGTGGAGGAATGTTCACATATGTAATTTAAAATACTAATAAAGAAACGGAATGGAACTATTGGGTTGTTTTAAAGGTAGTCATTTAGGCGGATAGGACCTGCAGGAAATGCAGAGTTGAAAAAATTAGGGGATAAAAAGTTCAATGCTGGGGCATAAATTCACTTAACTTTATTTAGATATTTTTTTAAAAACTATCCACTTAATTTACAACTGCCTATAATCCCTTTTCGCCATGAAAAAGAAAAATATCACCTCAGCATCCCGAAGAGCATTCGTTAGAACCTCAGCCCAGTTATTGGGCGGTTTTTTTATTGTTCCCCGTTATGTGTTGGGTGGTCAGCAACCCAATGGAGTAAGATATATTGCACCGAGTGACCGGATTCAGGTAGGGATTATAGGTTCGGGTAAGCAGGGACGCTTTCTGGCTACTCATTTTGCCGAAACCGGAGAGTCCAATATTGTAGCTATCAGCGAAGTTTATCAGGCAAAGGCGCAACTTACCCTTGATTCTCTGAAGAAATTATATGCCAAGAAAACCGAGTTAGGTTCGTTGGGTGAAATTGCCATGTATACCGATTTTAGGGAAATGCTGCAACGCAAAGATGTAGATGCCGTAATTATTGCAACTCCCGACCATTGGCATGCTGCCGCCGCTGTTCGGGCTGCTGAAGCAGGAAAGGATATCTATTGTGAAAAGCCCATGGCACTTACCGTTAAGGAAGGTAGGGCTATGGTGAAAGCAACCCGAAAATACAACCGGGTATTTCAAACCGGTAACATGCAGCGCTCCTGGAACGAATTCCGGCATGCAGTTGAACTTGTTAGAAATGGATATATAGGCGACATTCAGAAGGTACGCGTGAATATTGGGGCACCACCTATTTCCTATACACTGCCCGGTCAACCCATTCCGGAAGGCCTCAATTGGAATCTATGGCTGGGCCCTAACGATGCCGCTCCTTTTAATGAAGAGTTAGCTCCCCCTATATCTAAAGATGTTTATCCCAACTGGAGGTTGTATAAAGAATTTGGTGGTGGGATGGTTACCGACTGGGGTGCCCATATGTTTGATATTGCTCAATGGGCACTTGATATGGATGAGAGTGGTCCCGTATCATTTAAAGTTCCCGATGGAAAAGAAATTATGAATTTGACCATGGAATACAGCAATGGTACCCAAATGACCCATGAGAAATGGGAGTGGGGCAATGCCGTACATTTTATTGGTAGTGCAGGAGAAATAAAAGTCGGCAGAGGTAGTTTGGAAACTTCTCCGGTTCAATTGAAGCAATATACCATGACGGACAAAGACAAGCGAGTGTATTATAGCAACGATCATTATAAAGATTTCTTTCAGGCCATGCGCAACCGGAGTCGCCCGATAAGTGATGTAGAAGCCGGCCACCGCACAGCTTCCGTTTGCAATATTGCTAATATTGCTTATCAATTGAATCGGAATTTGGCATGGGATCCCGTGAAAGAAAAGTTTAGTCAAGATGAAGAAGCCAATCAACTGCTGGGTAGGCCTATGAATAATGAATGGAAAATTAAACTTTAGTCTATATCAATTATGAAAATACAATTAATCAAACGCGCTTTATTACCGATTGCTATTTCGCTTTTTATGGGAGCTTGTTCTCAGAAACCTCTCGTATCTCCAACTGATGTTGTGCAAAAGATTTATAGTGCCCCAAATCCCTTTCGTAATGAAAAATTGGATTCCTCACTTTTTTCGAAAGATCTGTATCAATTGATCACCCAAAGCAAGGATACTGAACAAAAAAGTAGGGAAATAATCCGAATGTCTAAAGCGCCAACCGATAAACCCTTATTAATCGAGGGTGAGGTATTTGCCAGTTTATATGAGGGATATTCTAGTTTCAAGGTTCTCAATACTGAATTGGTAAAAGATACAGCTCTACTATCCGTAGAATTTACCAACCAATCGTATCAGCAGGTATGGACAGATAAGGTTCGACTGATTGCTGTTGCAGGTTCCTGGAAATTGGATAATGTTGTTTATGGTAAAGCAAGCAGTCAACCCGATTTACAGCAACTCTTGCGAGCATTTGTAGCTGCTGGTCAACAGGAGCAAATAAATTCTACAATCAATTGATAGTAGGTTTATTATGAATGTTAATTCAAATTTTAATTTAGATAAATGAAACATGTATTTTCCTTCTTTTTAGCTTTATTGGTTACTTGTTTGGTAGTTACTGCTCAGAACATTCCCACTCCCCAGCAGCATTTTGGATTTACAATAGGGGATGACTATCAATTGGCTACTTACTCACAAACTGAGGCTTATTTTCAGAAATTGGCAGCAGCCTCCAGCAGAACCCGGTATAGTTCCATAGGTAAAACGGAAGAGGGGAGAGATCAGTTTATGCTCATCATTTCTTCTCCAGAGAATCTTAAAAAATTGGAAGAATATAAATCCATTTCTCAAAAACTTGCTTTGGCAGAGGGGTTAACTGATCTTGAAGCAAAGGCCCTTGCCAAAACAGGCAAAGCGGTGGTATGGATTGATGGTGGCCTGCATGCAACCGAAGTGGTTGGAGCTCATCAATTGATTGAAACGGCTTACCAACTGGTTAGCCGGCAAGATGAAGAAACAAAAGCCATATTGGATAATGTGATCATTCTAATGACCCATGCCAACCCCGATGGGCAGGAATTAGTTAGTAACTGGTATATGCGTAAGGCAGAAAAGGAAAAGCGCAGTACAGAAAGTTTACCCCGTTTATACGAGAAATATGCAGGGCACGATAATAACCGTGACTTCTACATGCTGAATTTAAAGGAGACGCAGAATATGTGTCGCCAACTATATATAGAATGGCTACCGCAGATTATGTATAACCACCATCAGTCGGGCCCTCCCGGTTCTGTAGTTGCCGGTCCCCCATTCCGGGATCCTTTTAATTATGCATTTGATCCTATTGTAATTACTAGTTTAGAATCGGTAGGTGCGGCTATGATTAATCGATTGAATGTAGAGAATAAACCCGGATATACTAATAAGAACGGCTCAGTATATTCTACCTGGTACAATGGTGGATTACGAACCACTACTTATTTTCATAACATGGTAGGCTTGTTAACTGAAATTATTGGGAGTCCTAACCCTTCTAACATTCCGGTGGTTCCAGACAGACTGATCCCGAACAGTTCAACCCCTTTTCCGGTTAAACCCGGCCCTTGGCGTTTCAGGCAATCGATCGATTATTCGGTATCTCTAAATTTTGCGGTTCTTAATTATGCCATGCGTTACCGCGATGAGTTGTTGTATAACATATTCAAGATGGGTAGAAACTCTATTGAAAAGGGCAGTAAGGATACCTGGGCGTTATCTCCTAACAAATCCGCTGCTATAAAAAATGGATATCAGGAATCTCTTCGCCAGACTGCAAACGGAAGAAGATCGCCCGATTCAACGGTGATAGGTGCGAGAACAGAAGTGCCGGTTATACCGGTTAAATGGTACGACTCTGTTATGAAACAGCCATCGGCACGCGATGCCCGAGCTTATTTTATTGCACCCAATTCGGATGCAGCTACTTCTATACGTTTTTTAAATGCATTAATCGGTACCGGCATTATCGTTCATCAAACCACTGCTGAAGCTGTGGTGAATGGTAAAACCTATGCTGCTGGCACCTGGGTAGTAAAAACCGACCAGGCTTTTCGTCCGCATGTGCTCGACTTATTTGAGCCGCAAGATCATCCCAATGATTTTGCCTATCCGGGCGGACCTCCCGTACCTCCTTATGATGCGGCAGGGTGGACGCTTGCCTACACCATGGGTATTCAGTTCGATCGAATTTTAGATGAGTTTCAGGCGCCCATGAAAAGATTGCCTTATGGGGAATTAATTGCTATGCCTGTTATTCCGACCATGAATAAAGAAAAGGGCTGGCTGCTCAATGCATCGGCCAACTATTCATTTGCAGCGGTAAATGCATTGTTGAAAGCTGGAGTAGAAGTTTATAGAACAATGGATACCCTAGCAGGAACAACTGCCGGATCATTTTACGTGCCAATGAACGCCAAAAATAAAGTATCCATTCAGCAGGCATTGCAGGGGTCGGGTGCGGTACCCATAATATGTGATACAAAGCCGACAAACCTGGTTCGCATTTCTTCAGCAAGGGTTGCTATTTGGGACCAATATGGCGGAACAATGCCGTCTGGATGGATGAGATACCTGATGGAAAAATTCAATTATGCTGCGCAGGTGATTTATGCCAAAGACATCGATTCGAGTAATCTAAAAGATTCGTTTGATGTGATTGTTTTTGTAGGGGGCGCGATTCCTGCGTATAGTCTGGGTTCAGCAACTAGCAGAGGTAGAGAACCCAATAAATCAGATATTCCTGCAGAATACCATCCGCAATTAGGTAGATTAACCGCCGCAACTTCTATCCCACAGCTTAAAAAATTTGCTGAAGCCGGTGGAACCATTATTTGTATCGGTTCATCCACGCAACTGGCGTACCATTTTCAATTACCAGTTTCCGATGCATTGGTGGAGCGCGCAAATGGGGTAGAACGAAAGCTTCCGAATGAAAAATATTATATTCCCGGTAGTGTGCTTCAGGTTAATACCAATAACCAAACCCCGGCCGGATGGGGCATGCCAGCTAAAGCGGATATTTATTTTGATGCTAGTCCTGTATTTACTATTCAGCCAGCTGCTCAGATATCCGGACAAATTCGTCCATTAGCCTGGTTCGGAAATGCTGCTCCTTTGCGAAGTGGCTGGGCTTGGGGTCAGAGTTATTTAAAAGATGGCGTTGCAGCATTTGAGGCCAATATTGGTAAAGGGAAATTACTCGCTTTTGGTCCGGAGATAAATTTCCGTGCTCAAACCTATGGTACTTTCAAATGGCTGTTCAATCAATTCTATGTCAATAGTACAAAATAGTAGTAAGTATTTATCGTCATCCAAGTTATTGGTGATGAAAATAAATCAGTCTTTATTTTTTTTGCAATCTCTTTTTGGGATAGCTACATCAATTGTTTTATTAGTATCCTGTGCGGGTTCCGAGGATTACAAAACGAAAGAAACGGTAAATATTACCTATGAAGTTGCCAAAGGCTATTTTGTAAAAAATACATTTTCAGTACAGCAACCTACCCCAATTATTCTTGCCTCTAAAGCAGCAGTAGACAGTATTATGGGGATGGCTGCTACCATGGGTGCTAATGGTAAACCTACTGATTTTGATTTTTCCCGTGAATATGCGATTGTTTTTATTTATCCCGAAACGGATAGCAGTGTGGTTCTACATCCTGGCATTTTGGAGTTGCAGGCAGATACGGCGAGGCTTTTGGTTAGCATTGACCCCGGGGTAAAGCAAGCCTATCGAATAGTGCCTTCACTATTACTGAAAGTCCCTGGAACTGCACCTGCTCATGTGGTTTGGAAATGAAATCAATAAACTAACATTGATTAACAATGAAAAATTCTGCTACCACATTATCCCGTTATGGCAAAGCGAGGCATTATCGAAATTTAAAAATTGAATTACGGAGAAATATTCGGGATGGAATATTTATTGTGGTGGGTGTGTTTTCTGCGGCTTTTGGTTTGGAGGGTTTTTTACTTTCCAATCAGTTTATCGACGGGGGTGTAACCGGTGTTTCTTTATTAGTATCCAGTTTATCAGGTTGGTCATTGTCCGTATTAATTGTTGTAATTAATGCGCCATTTGTTGTTTTGGGATATTATAATTTGGGTAAAGCTTTCGCCATTAAAACTACGCTAGCAATCACCTCTCTGGCTATAGTTTTACTGCTATTCGATTTTCATGTGGTTACCGCCGATAAATTACTGGTGGCAGTATTTGGCGGATTTTTTTTAGGTGTGGGTGTTGGCTTAAGTGTGAGAGGAGGTGCTGTAATTGATGGCACAGAGGTATTGGCAATATATTTGAGTAAAAAGTTAGGGGCTACGATTGGGGATATCGTCATCGTGATTAATGTGTTGATTTTCTCTGCGGCTGCTTATTTTCTTAGCGTTGAATCGGCTTTATATTCTATGATCACCTATTTGTCGGTATCCAAAACACTTGACTTTATTATTGAAGGAATTGAGGAGTACATTGGTGTAACAATCATTTCATCGCATCATGAAGATATTCGACTGATGATAATACGTGAGTTGGGTAGGGGAGTTACTATTTATAGTGGTAAGGGAGGGTATGGTAAAAGAGGCGAGCGCAAAAAAGAATTAGAAATCATATACACAGTTATTACAAGACTTGAGCTGAATAAGCTATCAACTGAAATTGAAAAAATTGATCCACACGCTTTCGTAGTGATGAATAGTGTGAAAGATACGAAGGGTGGCATGATTAAAAAACGACCCTTGCAACATAGTTGAGTTTAGTACGCATTCTAAATCCCCCCTATTCCCCAGCGAAGCTGTTCCTTCCTAAATCTTCCTAAGTCCGCCTAAGCGGGGCGAAACCTTCCTCAGCCTCAGGCGGGGCGGCACCTTCCTAAGTGCGCCATGGCGGAGCGAAACCTTCCTCAGCCCCAGTCGGGGCGGTACCTTCCTAAGTGCGCCAAGGAGGAGCGAAACCTTCCTCAGCCCCAGTCGGGGAGGTACCTTCCTAAGTGCGCCATGGCGGAGCGAAACCTTCCTCAGCCCCAGAGGAGCGTTACCTTCCTAAGTGCGCCATGGCGGAGCGAAACCTTCCTCAGCCCCAGTCGGGGCGGTACCTTCCTAAGTGCGCCATGGCGGAGCGAAACCTTCCTCAGCCCCAGTCGGGGCGGTACCTTACTAACACAGACAT
>JBIINW010000235.1:0-4009 GCA_044337245.1 Sediminibacterium sp.
AGCCTATTGATAAGAGGAGCCATTTTGATAGCTTCTGGTCGGGTGCCAATACAGAGTAGAATTTTCATCTGAAAAAAATCAATCAGTTTTCTTTAAAAGCAATGGTAATAGCATACAAGTAAAAGGCCCACTTACTATAAGAATCGATAGGGCATTAAAGAAATCAGATTTAGGAAATAAAAATTGAACCATTACTTGGCAATCATTAGAAGACACGAAATAAATAAAACTTAAACTATTTGCATTATTGGTAAACTGATTGGTACTACTTTACTGTTTAATACAAAAATGATAGCTAACATTATTCTTGAGACCATCATTAACCAAGTACTACTGATAGATAAAGTATTCCATTTTCGGAACATAAAATACCTAAATGGATCTTGTAATAAAATACATTGTATTCAAATTAAGGTTATTAGGAGCAGCAATTGATTTCCGATTCCCCCTTTTAACAGAATCTAAAAAAATTTACTTCGCTGCAAGTTGAAGTTTTATATATTCTGCAATCACTGTTACAATGTAAACAAAGTGCCGCTCCTCTAAACCAGGCCAAACCCCTAACCAGAAAGAATCATTCATCACCTTGTCGGTATTAGTAAGCGTAGTATGTATTCGATAGGAAGTATTTTTGTACGCGGGTTGCTTTGTAAGATTTCCTCCGAATAATAGCCGAGTTCCAATTTTTTTTAACTCCAAGTATTCCACTAAATGATTTCGATTGAGTGTTGAACCATCCCGTATGGTTAATAAAAAACCAAACCAACTTGGATTAGAATGAATAGTGGCTTCTGGTAAAATAAAATATTCTTCAAATGGTTTGAAAAGTGAATACAATAATTGATGATTTTCCCGTCTTTTAGCAATAAATTGTTCTGCCTTATTCAATTGACTTAACCCGATTGCTGCCTGCATATCAGTTGCCTTTAAATTGAAGCCGATATGCGAGTAGGTATATTTATGGTCGTAGCCTTCCGGTAAATCACCTAGCTTTTGGCAAAATCGCTCACCGCAGGTATTGTCTTTTCCGGGGGCACACCAACAATCACGGCCCCAATCTCTGAAGCTTTCTGAGATTTTTTTTAAGCTGGCATTATTAATCAAAACGGCACCGCCCTCCCCCATGGTGATATGATGAGCAGGATAAAATGAGAGGGTAGCTAAATCTCCAAAAGTTCCCGTTTTTTTATCTCGATAAGTAGCACCTAGTGAATCACAATCATCTTCAATCAGCCAAAGATTATATTTTTTAGCAATTGCCACAACTATATCTAAATTAAATGGATTACCCAATGTATGGGCAATCATAATGGCTTTGGTTTTAGGAGTAATGGCGGCTTCAATTTCTTCTGCCTGTATATTATAAGAAGGTATATCGATGTCTAATAAAACGGGAATACATCCAAATTGAATCATTGGATTGATGGTTGTAGGAAACCCTGCAGCTACAGTAATAATTTCGTCTCCGGGTTGTATGGCTCTTTCACCTAATTTAGGAGAGGTAAGTGTATAAAAAGCAAGTAAATTGGCTGAGGATCCTGAATTTACCAGCAAAGAAAATCTGGAACCAAGGTATCTGGCTATTTCTCTTTCAAATTCATCAGCAAACCGACCGGCTGTAAGCCAACCGTCTAAAGCGGCATCCACTCCCATCAAAATATCTGCTTCATCCAATACTTTTCCTGTAACGGGTATGTAATTTTCGCCTGCAACAATTACTTGTGTTACTTTCTTCTTGGCTATATCTTTTAAACTATTTAAAAGCGAAGCGTCTATAATGTTTCGTAACATGCTATTTTTTAAACGTATTTATAATAAAATTTAAGTAGATTCCATCGCAATGGGTTGTGCTAATGGCTCCATTTCGGTAATCGGTCTTCCAAAAGCAATTTTGGGATAGGTATTGGTATGAGGTGCTATCATAACTTGTAATAATTGAGGTTTGAAAGAATTCACATCAGTCCATAACCATTTAATAGCTTCTTCCATTTCATCCGTTGATTCAATTGTCCTAGACTCTATCCCATAAGCCGTAGCAACTTTTGCAAAATCGGGTGCACTATATCCCCAATAGGTAGACTGGTAACGTGATTCAAAATAACTTTCTTGAAACTGTCGAATCATTCCTAAACTTTTATTATTTAAAACAATCATTTTTAATGGAAGATTATTTCTTACCACAGTTTGCAATTCTTGAATATTTAATTGCATGCATCCATCACCCACCAATACTACCACCGGTTGTTTATCGAGTGCTATAGATGCTCCGATTCCTGCTGGCATGGAAAAACCCATTGCGCCCATCCCACCTGAAGTAAGAAAATGTTGACCCTTATATAATTCTAATGATTGTGCTGCCCACATTTGATGGCTCCCTACATCAGCAATGTATGCTTTGGCTAGTGAAGAGTTTCTAGACAATACATGCATAAATACATTTGGATTAATTCCTTCAGGTTTCAGCTCATTAATATCGGGCCATTTTTGTTTTAAATCAGAAATATAAGCAATCCAATCAACAGGAGATTCAAATGTATAATTTTCAGAGTTATTCTTGAATTGGTTAAAAAAATCTGCTAAATCACTTTCGATTGCAACACATCCCTTAACCCTGTTATTAATTTCTTCCGGTTCACAATCAACCTGATAAATAGTTCTGTTTTCAATAAACTTTGTATCCGCTCCCGTTTGTCTAATGTCTAAACGTGCCCCCAGTACTATTAATAAATCACATTCCCCAAATGCTATGTTTGCCCACCTATTGCCATAGCTACCTATAAAACCTACCCTATTTTCATCATCAAATGCAATGGTATCTAACCCCAACAAACTTGTGATAACCGGAATTTTTGTATCCTTTTTAAATTCATCAAACAATTCTTGAGAGCCACTTGCTTTAATTCCTCTACCTGATAAAACTAAGGGTTTTCGTGCTTTTAAAATTTCATTAGATAATTTTACTAAAATATTAGTGTCTATTTTTTTCTTGGATTGAATATCCTCAACAAAATCCATAACATCAATTTGTGTTCTTTGAACATCCATTGGTATATCAATCAAAACAGGCCCTGGCCTTCCCTCTAAGGCAATCCTAAAGGCTTTTTCAAAAGTTAGCGGTATTTGATTCGGATCAACAACCTGAACACAATATTTTGTGATGGGTTTCGCCATGGTAACAATATCAGTTTCTTGAAACCCTAATTGCCTTAAATTTCTATTTCCTTTTAGTTCATGTCTATTTACTTGTCCAGTTATAAAAATAGCGGGTGTAGAATCAAAATAACAACTCCCAATACCAGTAAGTAAGTTGGTAGCGCCTGGTCCGCTTGTAGCTAATGCTACACCTGGCAAACCAGAAATCCTAGCAAATCCTTCAGCAGCAAAAGCAGCACCTTGCTCATGGTGCATGGTTACTATATTAACCTTTGTTTTTTGATGTAAGGAATCTAAAATATGAGTTATCATGCCACCTGATAATTCAAAAACACTTGAAATACCTTTTTGCTCTATAAATTTTGCAATAAAATCAGACACTTTCATGTTTTCTTATTTATTGTAATATTTAATAGTATTTTGAATTGCAATCGAAAAATCTGTAAAATCAATTTTACCTATTTGATTGTTTAATTTATTCATAGATCCCTGTATGTGCATTGATTGATTAACTCTATACGGTAGTACGCCAAAATTTAACTGGAATTCAGGATTTATGTTATCCCTAATCTCTTCCAAAATCGAACGAATTGGCCTAACTATATCAGATGACACATTATAAATTCCTGATTGGATATCGAGCACTACTATTTTATCAATTATTGAAACAAAATCTTTAATATAAAGATAAGCGTACATCTGCTCTCCTAAAGTAACATCCATTTGGGTATCAGTCTTCATCTTTTCTATTAAAGATGGAAACAACCAAGTTTCCTTTTCTTTTTCACCGAACAATGAAAACAACCGCAACCAAATCCAATTTATATTTTGGTTTTTGGAAAAGGTTTTTAAAATT
>JBIINW010000237.1:0-3971 GCA_044337245.1 Sediminibacterium sp.
CTAATTCGAACGACAATTCGGTTTCAGTTATACAGGTTGCTGAAAGAAAGGTAGTTGAAACCCTGAATGCTGCGCTATTTGCTGATGCGCCTAACGGGTCTACTACCAATGGCATGGCTTTTAGTAGCGACGAAAAAACTTTATACATTGCCAATGCGGATAATAATTGCCTCGCTGTTTTTGATGTTCGCAAAAAAGGGGAGAGTAAAAGCAAGGGCTTTATTCCGGTTGGCTGGTATCCTACAAAGGTTGCAGTGGTTGGAAAGAAAATTTTTGTGGCCAATGGCAAAGGTTTCCGCTCTATGGCGAATCCGTATGGCCCCAATCCTTTTGGTAACAAACAGATTGTGTTGCACCACGAGGGTGATCCTAATAAGCCTCCAGGCTTGCAGTACATAGGTGGTTTATTTCAGGGAACGCTCAGCATCATCGATGCCCCTTCGTTAAAAACGATGGATGCCTATACTGCTGCCGTGTATAGAAACACTCCTTATTCCAAAGTAAAAGAATTGTTGGTGGCCGGAGAGCCGGGCAATCCTATTCCGATGAAAGTAGGGGATGCGAGTCCGATCAAATATGTGTTTTACATCATTAAAGAAAATCGAACCTACGATCAGGTATTGGGTGATGTAAAAGAAGGGAATGGAGATCCGCGGCTCGTGTTGTTTGGAGAGAATGTTACCCCCAATCAGCATGCCCTTGCCAAAGAATTTGTGTTGCTGGATAATTTTTATGTGGATGGTGAAGTGAGCATGGATGGGCATAACTGGACGATGGGCGCTTATGCAACCGACTTTCTAGAAAAAAACTGGGTGAATAGTTATGGAGGCCGAGGCGGGTCTTATGATGGGGAAGGCAATAGGCCGGTTGCAAATAACAAAGGCGGATTTATCTGGGATCATTGTAAAAAAGCAGGTGTGAGTTTCAGAACCTATGGCGAATTTGCCGATAATAATAAGCCCAATATTCCGGTGTTAAAAGATCATATTTGTCCCTACTTCAGAGGCTACGACAATTCTTTTCCTGATACCACCAGGTTTCAGCAATGGAGAAGGGAGTTTGATTCTCTTTTGGCACAAAATGCTGTTCCGCAGTTCAACAGTGTTCGCTTTGGCAATGATCATACAGAAGGATTACGGAAAGGCAGACCCACTCCGTATGCACATGTAGCCGATAATGATTTGGCAGTTGGGTTGTTTGTAGAATACTTGAGCAAAAGCAGTATCTGGAAAGAGTCGGCAGTATTTATTATTGAAGACGATGCACAAAATGGAGCGGATCATGTAGACGCGCATCGAAGTACTGCTTATGTAGCAGGCGGATTTGTGAAGCGTAATTTTGTTGATCATACTCCCTATACCACTTCCTCTATGTTACGCACCATGGAATTGATTTTAGGTATTCCGCCAATGTCGCAATATGATGCAGCTGCTACACCCATGTGGCGTTGCTTTTCATCTCAGGCCAATCCCACTTCATTTACGGCACGCCCTGCAATGGTAAATTTAAAAGAGGTAAATACAGCCATGAATGAATGGCAGCGCTTATCTGATAAAATGGATTTCGTAAAGGAAGATGCTGTTCCAGATCTGGAATTTAATCGGGTATTATGGCATGGTTTGAAAGGCGATCATGTTCCCTTTCCCGGACCAAAGCGCGCTGCTTTTTATAAGCCGGTGAAAAAAGTAGATAAGGACGGCGATTAATCAGCGCTACTTATCTTCCCGAAACGATAACAATTTTGGTAGCGAGCTTGTCGGTATTTTCATCGTCTCTGATTAATACCAGGTAAACGCCGGAAGCAACTTTTTCGCCTTTATAATTAGTGCCATTCCAAACGGCTTGTCCGCCCTGTGAACGGGTTTGATATACCAATGTGCCATTCAGTTCGGTAATTTTTACTATCGCATTTTCTTTCATTCCCCGAATAGCAATGGTTCCGCTATACCCCGGTGGAACTGGATTGGGAAATACCAGTACCTGTTCCGTTGCGGCGGTTGGTTCGGTAGCGGTACTTCTATAACTGCAAATACCCAAATCGGTAAGCACAAACACTTCCCCCGTTTCTGGTTGAATACCTACTTGCAGCACATTATTAGACAAGAGTGGACTATTGCTCGCCGTAAATTGTTGTAGTACCTGTTCGCCGGTTTCAGACAATAGCCATAATCCATTTTGTGTGCCAACCCATTTTCTGTTAGCTCCATCCACCGCCATACACTGAACATATTCGTCTTTAAACAGAAAGCCAAAAAAATTACCCTGTTTAACCACTGGCAAGTAAGCTGCACAACCCGATGTGGTAAATACTTCGGAAGGGCAACGAATGATGGCGATGCCCTTGTCGGTTCCCACCCAAATTGATCCTGTGCGGTCTTTTACAATACTCAACACATTATTCGAAGGCAGATTCCCCTGATTGCTTCCCGTTGTATATTTTTTCCACTGATCATCATTGGTATTTTCAATCTGAGCATATTTGTAACAGATAAGTCCATTGTTTTTAGGACTCACCATCCATACCTGATCGTTATCATCGCATACCAATGCACCGGAAGCCTGTTCTGCTAAGGGGAAGGGAACGCTGAATGCCTGCCACTTGCCGTCTGTTTTTCGAACGTGTAAATTAACCGGCGATCCATAGTTGCTCACCCATAGCCGGCCATTCGCATCAAATGCCAGTCCGGATACCCGATAACTTCCGGGGTCTCCAATCGTTTCTTGTAAACTGCTATTACCTTTTTTGTAAAGGGTGAGGGCCCCGGTGTTGGGAAAGTGTACCAGTCCACCGCCAAAACTTCCTGCCCAAACACTTTGATCAGCGGGATCAATGGCTACGGTTATAAAATCCAATACCGAATCTAATGCGGGCGTATTAAAGTAACTGCGGGAATTCCATTGATCTGAATAAAAATAAATACCATTCCGATTGTATTGATAATTCCAGGCATTATTGATGCTTCCGGCCGCCAATATCATCTGTTTGCTGTTTCCTGCAATGGCGCCCGTGGCAATACCGGGTGGTCCATTTGGAATAAATCTTTCTAATCCATTATTAAATGCAGCTAATCCTCCAAACTGATCTGCCACCCAAAGGGTATTATCTACCAGGGTAGCATCTCTAGGCAAGGAAATTATGCCTGCCTGGCTGGTGGTTTTTTCTATTACTCCGTTTACATTCAATTGCAATACCCTGGCTGCTCCAGCGGTGGAGCGCTGACAAACCATTAATTTTCCTGCGGAGCTGTTCAATCCGGTTATTGACCAATTTGCCTCTTTGTACAAGAGCTTCCAACTGCTGCCAGATTGAATCATCAGGCTATCGTTTTTTAGCACAACTAATTGTCCATTCACTGCCAACACATTTAGTAATGCGCCGCTGGATAATCCATTGAAGCCGCTTATGTTTTGCCAGTTAGCAAAATTAGAAGGGTTGGTGTTGGTTACTTCTATTTGTTTTAGTCCTTCGTCGGTGGCTGCGTAAAAAAAGTTATTGAGTTGTGTAAATCCGCTCACGCCGGTTTGTATCCCGTTATTTCCGATTATCCAGGTATCTTTTATTTCGTATTTACGCAGATTCACTACTATAATGCCCAATCCTGTGCTGAGGTATCCCAGTCCATTAGAGCAATAAAGGTTGCGAATAATTTTATTGCCGGGAAAATTACTACGCAGAATGTCGCCTATGTTTTTTGCACGGCCTTTTACATCTAGCACATCCAGGTTGCTGTTTTGATAGGCGATCAATAATTGTTCGGTAGCGGCATCCCAACAAATTCCTGAAACACCCAAATCGTTCAGGCTGTTTATTTTGCTAAAGGTTTCATATTCTTTGTTGGCGTCAATAGCAAAAACATGGGTAGCTGTGGCGGCATAGATTTTATCGCCCTTCACCACCTGTCGGGTATCGGAATAGTTTAGGTGATCGCGCCAGTATCCAATAGGTGGTATGGGGGATTGTGCTAAGGTTA